>NZ_LROR01000026.1:0-53683 GCF_001675205.1 Clostridium coskatii
TGTGCTATGTTTTTAGGACGTTTCTTTATATTTAATGAATTTGGTTTGGCTAAAATTCTTTATAAATTTTAATCAATGTTAAAATGAACGTTTATATGTATAAAAATAGATCACATGCTGGAATTAACATCCTGATGTAGCCTTAGTTAGTAAACAATATAAGAAACTACGTATCAATTTTTATTTTCTTTTTCATCCTCTTTATTGCTTATATAACCTAAAATTATCATTAAAATGCCACCTAAAGTTCCTATTACAAGTGGAGCTATATCTGAATCCATAAGAAGTAACCTCCTTTTTAGTTTCTTATACAATAAATTACAACTGTGAATTTCTCTTTAATCCATTGTCTTTATATAAATAACATCATGAACTACAAATTTACATCTAAAGTATATTATATCATAGAGATAGCTATACAGTATACATATATAGAGAAATCTGCTGATGTTGCAGCAGCTAATATTAAATAAGAATATACTGACTTCTATTTACAAATAATAAAAAAGAAAAATTTCATATAAGTTGGAGGAATAATTAAATGTCAAAAGATTTTTTAACTGCTGTTGCAGACAGACGTACATTCTATGGAATTGGCAAGGAAGCTGTAGTTTCAGATGATAGAATTAAAGAAATCATAGACCATACTGTTAAACATACCCCATCCGCATTTAACTCGCAAAGTGCAAGGGTAGTTTTATTATTAGGAAATCATCATGATAAATTATGGAACATTACAAAAGAAGCATTGAGAAAGGTTGTATCAGCCGATCAATTTAGTGATACTGAAAATAAAATAAATTCATTCAAAAGTGGATATGGTACAGTTTTATTCTTTGAAGATACTAGTGTAATAGAGTCTCTTCAGCAACAATTTGCTCGCTATAAAGATAACTTCCCAATTTGGTCTCAACAAGCAAGTGGAATGCACCAATTTGTTATTTGGACTGCATTAGAAGTCGAAGGATTTGGAGTATCACTACAACACTATAACGAACTTATTGAAGATGATGTAAAAAAAGAATGGAGTATACCAAGCAATTGGAAGTTAATTGCGCAAATGCCATTCGGAAAGCCAACGGCACAACCAGATGAAAAACAGTTTCAACCATTAGAAGACCGTGCTAAGGTATTTAAATAGACTGTACTTTAATAAGTTATAAACTCTTAATATTATTTCAATAAAAGCCCATACAGTCATTACATGAGCTTTTATTGAAATTAAATTTCAGTACTCCCATATTCCTCTTCTTATTATTTATGCAATGACACTGCACAATAATTTACAGCCTAGATAGTCCAAGAAAATGTCCACACCCCGACTCAAAAAAATCCACATTAACTATTAATTCTTAATTCTTAACTATTAATTAAAAAAGATACTATAAAAACTACTTTAACTGTAATTTTCATAGTACCCTTACATTTCATTATTTTTATAAATTTTATACTTGCCAGCATGCTCAGATATAACATTTATAGATTTTTCATCTGCATTATACATAAATACATCCAAATTATCCTGCTGACCTGAATTTCCTATACCTGTAAAATATACATTACCACTTTCATCTTCAGCTATTCCTGAAGAAATACCAAGAGTTTGTGGAAAGTCATAGGTAATCCTGTTTACTGTACCACTTTCCTCTTTAAACTCATAAAGTGCAGTGTTATTGTCCTTTTGATTTCCAATAAAAAATACACTTTTTCTGTTTTTATCTGATACTGAACTATATATTTCCGTAAATCCATCACTTAAAAGTGTAAACTGTTTACTTTCATTATTATAAAAATATAAATATAACTCATTGTAACTTCTCGATAAAAATAATATATCATTTCCTAAAGGAATAAAATATATACAGTACCCTTTAATGTCATTTAAATATATTTGTTCTCTGTCTGTATTAAAATCATATATATATACTCTATTAGAATTTGCTTTTCCTTCTATGCTTCCATAATAAATTATTCTATGATCGTCTAGCCACTCATATAAATCTCCAGAAACTAGAACCTTCGATTTAATATCTAAATACTTTTTATTTTTTATATCGTATACTTTCATTCCCTCAGCACTATATACCGAGCTGTTTTTAAAAGTCCTAAAGGCAATCTTATCTCCTGTAGAATCCATTTTAATATCTCGTGCATTATAAAAATCTTTAACTTCATCTACAGAATCTTTAGTAATTATATCTATTTTATTTTTATTAGAATCTTTTTCCTTATTTAAATAAATAAAAGTGGTTTTCTTTGTGTCATATAGCATTTCCTCTATATTATTTATATTGTTATTCGTTAAGTTTTGAGATAACTTATAATTATCCACATTAAATATCTTCGTATCAGTTTCTTTAGCTTCAACCGCTATAACATTAGAATAATGAATATTTGCTCCACTTTTACCTTTGTTTACATCTCTAGGTGTACAACTACTTAATATGAGAAATGTAAAAGACATGAAAACAAAAAAAATTATCATTCTAAAGTTTTTCATTAAATATCATATTCCCCTTTAAACGAAACCTCTGCAGGACCTGTCATAAAAACTTTATTGTCTTTCACTTCTATAAAAAGAATTCCTCCTGGAACGTGAGCTTTAACTTTTCCCTCTGTAAAGCCAAGCTTATTTGAAGCTACAGCACAGGCACAAGTTCCCGTACCACAGGCTAAAGTAGGACCTGCTCCTCTTTCCCAAGTTTTTATTTTAATTTCGTCCTTATTTAAAACTTCACAAAAGTTTACATTAGTTCCTTCGGGGAAAATAGAATATTTTTCAATAGCCTTTCCTTCTTTCACATCATACTTTTCAAGATCACCAAATATAACTGTATGAGGTACTCCCATAAACATTGAAGTAATACTATAAGTTTTTTCATTAATTTTTAATTCCTTTTTTACAACTTCATCACAGGAGTTTATCGGAATTTTCTTTGGATCAAAAGAAGGTGTTCCCATATCAATAGTGACTTCCTTCACTTTACCATTTTCTATATTCAAAAATGCTTCCTTTATACCATCCCCCGTTTCTATCTTTATAGGAGACTCTTTTACTAAATTTTCTTCCCATACATATTTTGCAAAACATCTTATTCCATTTCCACACATAGATGCATAAGAACCATCTGAGTTTATTATTATCATTTTGATCTGTGCAATTTCACTCTGGCGAACTATCAATATCCCATCTCCGCCTATTCCAAAATGTCTATTACAAAGCTTTAATCCAAGTTCTTTTTCTTTTCCTAAAAATCTATTATCTCTGTCATCTATTACTACGAAATCATTTCCAGTACCTTGCATTTTAATAAATTTCATATTAAATTTTTCACCCTTCCATAAAGATGCTGTATATTTCAAATTAAGTTTACTACTGTAATAATCTTTTATCAATAAAATTTTTACAACTTTATTTTAAAAATTCTAGATGATATAATTTATTAAATACATAACTTACGAGAGGATGAACAATATGGCTTTAGACGGTATTTTCATACACAGCGTTTTAAAAGAATTGAAAGAAAAAATACTAGGAGGAAAAGTTGAAAAAATAAATCAACCTGAAAAGGATGAAATAGTATTAAGCATTAAAAATGGGAGAAAAAATTATAAGCTTTTATTAAGTGCAAGTCCAGTATATCCTAAAATGCATATTACAGTTAAAAGCAAACAAAATCCGCTTCAGCCCCCTATGTTTTGCATGGTTTTGAGGAAGCACCTAAGCCCATCAAAATTAGTTGACATAAGGCAATTGGACACAGATAGAATTGTTTTTTTAGATTTCGAAAGCTCAGATGAATTGGGTTTTAACAGTATATATACATTAGTAATAGAAATAATGGGAAGACATAGTAATATAACTTTAGTTCGAAAAAGAGATAATTTGATCATGGATAGTATAAAACATATAACACCTGAAATAAACACCGTGAGATCCCTATTTCCCGGAATAAAATACGTATTTCCACCAACTTCAAATAAACTAAATCCCCTTTCCTTTACAAAAGAGGATTTTGTAAAGTTTTTAACAACTACCTCAACAAAAATTGATAAAAGTTTTTTTTCAAAAGTGTTTACTGGCATAAGTAGCTCCTTTTCAAAGGAATTATCCTACAAATTAAATAGTGAAAAAGATTTTTCAGGAAATAACAATTTAGACTTTCTATACGACTCTTGCAGGAAAATTTTTGATGAAGTGATAAATGATAATTTTTACTTTGCATCCTACATAGAAAATGAAAAAGTAAAAGATTTCTACTGTTATAAATTAACCTATTTAAATAAATGCAAAGAAAAATATTATACTACACCTTCCCAATTAATAGAAGAATTTTACTATGAAAAGGACAAATGCGATAGATTAAGCAACAAAAGCTCTGACCTTTCTAAACTTATAAATATAAACTTAGAAAGATGCACTAAGAAGATAAAAATTCTAACAGATAACATTAAAGAAGCTAAAAATAAAGATACTTTTAGAATATATGGTGAACTCTTAACTTCACAGATCTACAATATAAAAAAGGGTGACAGCCATATAGGAATTCAAAATTACTATAGTGAAAAAATGGAGTATTTAGATATAAAACTTGATAAAAATAAAACTCCTTCCGAAAATATACAACGTTATTTTAAAAAATACAATAAATTAAAGAAAACAGAACAAGCTGCAAATGAACAATTAAAAATAGCAAAAGAGGAAATGGAGTATTTGACTTCTGTAATGACCAACATAAAGAATTGTGAAAACTACGATGATATTGAAGAAATAAAAAGAGAACTTATGGAAAGCGGGTATATAAAATTTAAAAAATCAAATACTAAAAAAAAGGGTAGAGATTCCAAGCCAATGAAATTTGTATCCAGTGATGGAATAGAGATATATGTAGGTAAAAATAATCTTCAAAATGATTACCTTACTCTCAAATTTGGAGATAAAAGGGATATATGGCTTCATACTAAAGAGATTCCTGGATCTCACGTAATAATAAAAAATTTTGGCAAAGTTCCAGATAAAACTTTGGAAGAAGCTGCAAATCTTGCGGCATATTACAGTAAAGCTAAAAATTCCTCCAAAGTAGCCGTAGATTATACAGAAATTAAAAATGTCCATAAACCAAATGGGGCCAAACCAGGAATGGTAATATATTATACTAATCAAACCATTTATACAGAACCTACAAAACCGGATATAAAACAGCTTCAATAAAAACTTTCAAGTAGATTTTTGAATACTACTAGCTTTTTAAAAAATAATCTTTTGAGACAAAATAGACCATATTTATTCCGTAAAGCCAATGTAGTGCTAAAAAAACTTGCAATATTAAAAAAACTATCTTATAATAGGTTGTGAATTTAATATCTTTTAAAATGATCCAGTGAGGTCAATAAAGTATTTTTATATCCGTATGACTATTATGTCCTTCACTGCGTGAAGGACATTTTTTATAATGCTTATAGTGTAAATTAAATTGAAATAAGCACAATTATAATTGTAAATTAAAAAGAAGGGAGGGTCATATATTGAAATTAAAAGCACTTATTTTAGATGAAAAGGCTATGAATAGAACTTTAAAAAGAATATCCCACGAAATATTAGAAAAGAATAGAGGTACAGAGGATATAATACTTGTAGGCATAAAGAGAAGAGGATACCCCTTAGCAAAAAGAATAGCCGAAAACATTTATAACATTGAAGGAATAAAATTAAAAGTAGAAGATGTAGATATTGGCCTCTATAGAGATGATTTAAGCAGTCTTGCAGGACAACCCATACTAAAAGGATCTAATGTAATAGATGTGGAAAACAAAAAAGTTATATTAGTAGATGATGTTATCTATACAGGCAGAACTGCAAGAGCAGCAATTGATGCTATTATACATTCTGGAAGGCCAAAATTAATCCAATTGGCAGTTTTAGTTGATAGAGGGCATAGGGAACTTCCTATAAGAGCCGACTATGTAGGTAAAAACATTCCTACCTCTAGAAATGAAATGATATCAGTTGAAATTGCAGAAATAGACAAAAATGACTCAGTAAAAATATATGAATTATAAACTTTTAAAATAGTCCTTGAGAGACTAGAAAAGGAGCACATAAATGAAAAATATTGTTGATGTAGAAGAAAAATTACCTATAGGAGTTACCATACCTCTTAGTTTTCAGCATTTATTTGCAATGGTAGGTTCAACTATACTTGTTCCAATTTTAACAGGAATGAGTCCATCCATAGCATTATTTTGCAGCGGTATTGGAACCCTTATTTATATCTTATGTACCAAGGCCAAGCTTCCAGCTTACTTAGGTTCTTCCTTTGCTTTTATAAGTCCAATCCTTATAGCATCTAAAAGCTATGGTCCAGCAGCTATGCTTTCTGGTGTAATAGCAGCAGGTTGTGTATATTTAATTGTAGCTGGCATAATAAAGCTTTGCGGTGTAAACTGGCTTAACAGAGCCCTTCCACCTGTAGTTGTTGGTTCCATAGTAATAGTAATAGGCCTAGGTCTTGCAGCTACAGCTATAAACTGGGCAGGATTCAACCCTACTTACACAACTGATCAGATGCAAAGTATACCAAGATGGGCATGGATGACAGTGTCTGCAATTACAGTTGCCGTAGCTGTTATTGGAACCATGTATTTTAAAGGATTTTTAGGAATAATACCTATACTAATAGCCATAATAGTTGGATATATATCTGCCTTAATTTTAGGTGTAGTACCAAAGCAAGCACTAGATACTATTGTAAGTACTAAACTCTTCAAATTACCTCCATTTATGTTTCCTAGATTCAACATAAATGCCGTCATGCTTATGGCTCCTATTTCTTTTGTAACCTTAGCAGAGCATATAGGTCACATTTACGTAACAAACAATGTAGTAGGAAGAGATTTTACCAAAAATCCAGGACTTCATAGATCTATATTAGGAGATGGATTAGCCACTATATTTGCAGGTTTTGCAGGTGGACCTCCAACTACAACTTATGGAGAAAATATAGGAGTTATGGCTATAACCAAAGTTTACAGTGTGTGGGTTATAGGCGGTGCTGGAGTAATAGCTATACTGCTTTCATTTATAGGCCCTGTAGCTGCTGTAATTGAAAATATGCCTATGCCTGTAATAGGTGGTGTAAGCATAGTGCTATTTGGAATAATAGCTTCCTCAGGTTTTAGAATATTTGTAGAGGATAAAATAGATTTTAGTAAAAATAGAAACTTAATATTGACGTCTGTCATAATAGTAATAGGAATTGGCGGCGCTTCCATAAACTTTTCTGTAGGTGGATCACCAGTTCAAATATCCGGTGTAGCTCTTGCAACTATTGTTGGAATAATACTTAATTTAATATTACCAGAAGAAAGTGCTTCTGAAAAATCAAATGAAGAAGCTGTTTAAAAATTGCTCTAAAAAGCAGTCTAAAATTATATAGACTGCTTTTTTAATCCATATTATCTAATTATCTAAAACCTTTATCACTTTTTTAAAATAATCTGGTATTTCTGTTTCAAATTCTATATACTTTCCTGTAGCTGGATGAATAAAGCCAAGCTTTTCAGCATGGAGGAGCTGACCGCCTAGTTTAAACCTCTGCTTTTTATATCCATATACTGGATCTCCTACAAGAGGGTGCCCTATATATGCCATGTGTACCCTTATCTGATGTGTTCTTCCTGTTTCAAGTATACATTTTATCAAAGTATTATTTTTAAATCTTTTAATAACCTTATAATGGGTAATGGCCCTTTTTCCATTCACACAAACTGCCATCTTTATTTTATCTTTAGGATGTCTTGCAATAGGCTCATCTACAGTTCCCTCATCTAACTTTACGACTCCCTCTACTAAGGCTATGTATTCTCTAGTCATAGAATGATCCTTAAGCTGTTTCGCTAATTTATTATGAGAATTATCATTTTTAGCTACTACGAGTATTCCTGAAGTATCTTTGTCTATTCTATGTACTATACCCGGTCTTGTTACTCCATTTATACCAGATAAATCACTACAGTGATTTAAAAGAGCATTTACTAAAGTACCTTCATATACTCCTGGTGCAGGATGCACTATCATCCCTTGAGGCTTATTCACTACAATAACATCCTTATCTTCATATAATATATCAAGAGGTATATCTTCCGACTGTATATTTAAATTCACAGGGTCAGGTATAGTAATTTCTATATTATCCCCTGACTTAATCTTATAATTGGACTTTTTTGCTTTTCCATTTACTTCTACTAACTTATCTTCTATTACATTTTGAATATATGATCTTGATTTATCTTGGAAGCATTTAGACAGAAATACATCAAGCCTCATATTTTCTTCTTCACTACAAACCAAAAATTTTTTACTTTCCATACTTTTCTTCCTTTAATAAATAGAATGCCAAAAGTGCAGTTCCTACTACCACCATCACATCTGCTATATTGAATACAGGAAAATAATAAATGTCTTTATAATGGACAGAAATAAAGTCAACTACATATTTATACACCATTCTATCCATCAAATTTCCCAAAGCTCCACTTATTATAAGTGAAAAACTTATTCTTATAAGCTTTTCACTAGGTTTATATTTTATAATATAAAATATCATTCCTCCAACTACAATTATTGTAATTATAGTTAAAAAGTAAAGCTTACCCTGTAAAATTCCAAAAGCAGCTCCCTTATTTTGCAAATACAGTAATGAAAACAAATCTTTTATTACTATTACCTGAGAAACTTTAGATAAAACTTCAATGGCCCATATTTTCGTAACCCTATCTATTAAAATTCCAAGTAATATTATAAATATTTCCACTATTTTCCTCCCAAAACGCAATGCATAAAAATTACAAGCTCATAATCATACTTTTAATTATTTGTGTAGAATTTTTTATGGCAATAGGTGCAAATTTTTTATAGTCCATGCTAGCACCATTGTTTGCATTATCTGATATAGATCTTATTATTACAAAAGGTATATTGTTCAAATAGGCTACCTGTGCAATACTTCCACCTTCCATTTCACAAGCCAGTGCTCCAAACTCCTTGTTCAAATATCTAACCTTTTCTGTACTTGAAATAAATTGATCTCCTGTAACTATTCTTCCTACAAAACTATTTATATTTCCTAATTTATTACAGGCATCCTTAGCTTTTTCTACAAGTCTTCTATTACATTTAAAATCATATGTATCCAACCTAGGTATCTGTCCTACTTTATCTCCAAAAGCAGACGTATCCATATCATGCTGTACCAAATTGTCTGCTATTACTATATCTCCTGGATATACATTTTCTCCTGCACCCCCTGCAATGCCTACATTTATTATATAATCTGCATTAAAATCATCTACAAGTATTTGGGCACATACTGCTGCATTTACCTTACCTATACCGCTCCTTACTACCACTATATCTTTATTATAAAGTTTTCCTAAATTAAATTTCATATTAGCTTTTTCTTCAACTTTCTCCAGTTCTAATTCAGATAAAAGTATTTCTACTTCTTCATCCATAGCTCCTATAATTCCAATAACCATGTTTGTATGTCCTCCTCATTTTTATTTCTATAATTACTAGCATATATTAAATCAACATTGATTGTCAAATATGCGCTGTAAACAGAGCATACTAAAAAACCACTCTACTTTTAGAGTGGCTTTTTCTATCCTTTAATAAAAAAGTTTTTAATTTCTTCGAGTTCATCCTTATCTTCAAAAATTTCCTTTTCTGTATGATTTGAATCTTCTTTATTATCTTCATCAAATTCTTTGCTGCGCTTTTCAGCTAAAGAAACATCTTCTTTTTCTGGCTCTACTACTTCTATTTCCTTTTCCTTAACAGTACTATCTTCTACTTCATTTTCATTTGATTCATACCCAATGTTATAATTCTTTACAAAGTCTTTTTCCATATCATCAAACATTTCCATTTGAGTTTTCATAAAGTTTCTAAACTTAGTTCTAAACTTAGAAAATTCCTGTTTTACATTTTCAAACTCATCTGTAATTTGAATAACATCACTATGGGCTTTATCTATTATCTTTTGTGCAGCATCATTTGCATTTTTTACTACAAATTGACTTTCTTTTTTAGCATTTTCTTTAGCCTGTTCAGAAGCATTTTGAGCTAATAAAAGCGTATCTTTTATAGTATTTTCCATTTTAGTATAATGACTTATCTTCTCATCCAAAGACTGCATTTTTTCCTTTAAAAGAGAATTTTCCTTATATATAGACTCATAATCTTCTGCTATTTTGTCTAAAAATTCATCTACTTCATCTATATTATAACCTCTAAGTCCTTTTTTAAATTCCTTATTTGTTATCTCTGCAGCAGTAATAAACATCACGAGCACCTCACAAATTAACTAAATTTTTTTATAAGAAGTTTGCATCGACCGCTTCCCGTCCAACCCGTTTCTCCCACAATTTTAAACTTTCCACAGCCTCTTACAGTTATTATACAATTATCTTCTATAGATTTATCTTTTCTTGTTTCTGGTAAATAATCCAGAAGGACTTTACCTCTCTTAATCATTTCTTGAGATTTATTTCTTGATACATTGCATAGAGAACTAACTAAACAATCAATTCTCAAGGAAGAAACATTTAAAACAGAAGTTTTAAAATTATATAGGGGAATTTCCGCAGAACTAATATCTAAAACATTTGCTTTGCAGCTGCTCTTTCCTACACTATTTAAATTCATCTCTATGTAATCACTTACATCTTCACAAACAGCTAAATAACATTGCTTATCTTCCTTTAGTATTAAATCTCCAAATTTCTCTCTTTTAAGTCCAAGAGCCATAAGAGCCCCTAGATAATCCTTGTGTTGTAATTTAACAAATTTAGACTTACATTTTATTTCCATTAATTTTATTGGATAATTCCTTATATCAAACTTTGAAAATGCTATAAGTTTTCTTTCTGCATCTTCAAATATGCCACAGCTACATATATTTAAGCCAATTTCTTTCTTTAGATTCTCTAAAGTATTCCATACATTGGGAGTATAAAATGTTGAGGTATATACTGTATTATTAGTTTTTTTTGCTAAACTTATTTTATCATATATAGGTAAGATTTCACTTTCATCACAAAAATGAAATCTCTTTATAAAACTCTTTTTATCCATAATTATCCCTTAATTTGCTATGCATTATTTCATATACTAGAGTATTGAAAATACAATTCCTCTTAATATATCTATTATAAAAAAGGCCACTATAGGTGAAAAATCTATCATTAACCCTGGCATAAGTTTTTCCTGAATTTTTCTTCCAGGTATCATAAGGGGTTCCGTAAATATATGTAAAAAATCCACAAATGCGTTACTTCTCCCCTGCATAACCCAAGATAGAATTACATCCAATATTATAGCACCTTCAAGAAATCTAAACAGTAATGATATTGCAACAGCTAAAGTACTACTTATCATTTTTGCCTCCAATTATTTATCAGTAAATATACTTACTTCCATCCAAATATTCCTTTTCCAGATAGTTCATTTTTCAAATCACTGTTTACTTCTACACTAGATGGTGAAAGTATGTATATTCCTTTTTCTATTTCTTCCAAATTTCCTCCTAATGCATAACTTGCACCGCCCATAAAATCCAGTAATCTTTGAGCTATTCTAATCTCAAGTCCTGTAGTATTTATAACTATTATTTTTCTATTTTTAAGTTCATCACATATATCAGCTGCTTCCTCATAAGTAGTTGGCTTAACTATCCTTACCTTAGCTGCTATTGTAGTATGTATGCTTACAACTTTATTTTGTCTTTTACTATTTACAATAGGGTCCACCTCTGCAAAATCATTTACGATTTTTTCATTTTCTCCTTTCTTTGTTTCTTCTTCCTCTATATCTTCCTCCAAGTCATCTTCCAATCCTAAAAATCCCATCATTTTGTTTATCATTTTACCTGCCATAAAAAATACCTCCTATTTATTATTGTAATTTCTCTTTCCAAATATACCTTCGCCAATTCTCACCAGTGTTGCCCCTTCTTTAATTGCTATTTTATAATCATGAGTCATTCCCATAGATAGTATATTCATACTTATATTATTAAACTCTCTTTTCTTCAAGCCATCAAAAATACTTTTTAGCTTTTGAAAATAGTTTTTACAACTTTCTTCATCCCCTTTAGGAATTACAGCCATAAGACCTTTTACTTTTACATTGGTACAATTCTCACAGGCTTTTAGTAAATCTTCTAATTCCTCTAGAGGTAAACCTGTCTTACTTTCTTCCAACCCTATATTTATTTGTATCAGTGTATTTGCAATTAACTTTTGATCTTTATAATGTTTTTCTAATTCATTAAGAAGTCTTATACTGTCCAAAGAATGGATAAGATAAACCTTACCAACTATATATTTTACCTTGTTTCTTTGAAGATGACCTATTAAATGCCACCTTATATCCTGTGGAAGGTTTGGTATTTTATTTGTGAGCTCCTGTACTTTGTTTTCTCCAAAATCTCTAATACCTGCATCATAAGCTTTTTGTATATCTTCAATAGGTTTAGTTTTTGAAACTGCCACTAAGGTTACATTTTTATCTTTTAACTCTTCTTCTATCCTACTCAAGTTTTGTTCAATTGACAATACTACCGTCTCCTTTATTGTTAAGCACAAACATATACAATTATTAGTATTCTTCATAGACATCAAAATTCCTGCAAAAATTAATTATTTTTTTAATCATTTTCAACAAATTTATAAAATAATCTACTCTATCTCTTTCATAAATTCTGTTTTATACTCTCCCTTATAGGCAGGTATTTTTATATTATCTGATTTTTGTACCTCTACCACAATCTTTCTAGTTAGCATTATTTTTAAGTAATTTTCATTTGACATCATATAAGTATAGAGTACTTCCTTATTTCCTATAGCATTAATTAAAAAAGGAGAAGCTATTTTTACTCCATTTACTCTTAAAAATGGACCACTGCAATAAATTTCGGAAACCCCTACTATTCTGTGACCATTTATAGAAATTGCTTCAGATCCTGCATTTTTCAAATCATTGATAACCTGTATTATGTCTGTATTATGCACAAGCTTCATCTGATACTGAAAACTATCAAGTCCATCGTTCATAGGTGCATCATTCAAATATATATTTATTCCCTGACCTTTTACAGCTACTTTCCCAAGTACCATATTGTTTTGATTTAATTCCTGATTTATTCCAGCTACGACTTGAGCCTCATTCTTCTCACTGCTTCTATATTTTTTTAGCTTGTTATAGGTATCATTATATTGTTTTAATAATCCTGCTATCTCACTGTGAAGCTGATTTTTATAATTATATGCATCTTGATACTGTTTTGAATTTAAAAACACTCTCTTATTAGTCTTACCTTTTGTAAAACTTATATTGGTGGATATTAATATACCTATTATTATAGAAGCTATAAAAACAAAAGTATTAGCTTCACTACTCTTCATTTATTTCACCTCATTGATGTGATTTAGCTTTTTCAATTAATACTCTTCTTATTATTGCAAAATTATTAAATATTCTTCCTCCAAAAACTATAACCACTGCCAAATATATAGGTACTCCAAGCTTATCCCCTAAATAAGCAAATGCTGCAGCAAGCACTGCATTTCCAAAAAATCCAGATATAAAAATATCTGTTTTAAAACTTTTAGACAAATTAGCTCTTATAGCTCCAAACACCGAGTCAAGGCAAGCTAATATAGCCACAGACATATAAGGTGAAAATTTATCTGGAATATTCACGTTCCAAACTACACCTATAATTATTCCCAATATAAGTCCAACAAATCCTATCATTTTTTACCACCCCTAATTTATTCCTTCACAGGCTCTGCATACTCAAATTTATATGGTTTGTTATATTTCTTTATAGTTATACTATCAGATTTTTCAAACTTAACGTCACATATCGTTTTTAAATCTGAAAATACTTCTGGGAAACTCATAGCACTGTATAACAAATTTTTATCACCTATAGCTTGTATAACTATTCTTTTTGATGGTGATATTTTTTCATCATTTATAAGTATATAATTTCCTGCCGTCCTTATACCTGTTTTTGAAACAATCCTTATGTCATTTATAGATATAGCTTCAGCGCCTGCAAATCTCAATTCGTTTACGAGATACACTAAATCTTTATCAGTTATGTGATTGTTAATGCTATTTCCAAATAGATTGCCATTAGGATTAAGATATATAGTGACACCTTGTCCCTTTACATCTACCTCTCCTGTAAGTATTCTAGAACTTTCTAATTCATCCAGAAGGTTTTTTGTAGAATCACTCTTGCTTGCTGCAGCATCTTCGTAGCCCTTTACTTTATTTTGAAGATCATTTACCTTCGTTTCTAGTGCAGCTTTTTCCTTTTTATACTGCTCTATTTCCACAGTAACATCAGAACTATTTTGATTATTTAAATTTAATGTATTATCCTGTTTCATAAGTACTCTAAATTGGTAGGTAAGCATGAATCCAAGTATACAGCACACCAAAGCAACACTAATTTGTGAAGCAACTTTACGCATTTTATTTTATCCTCCTAATTCTCAATGTGAAATACAGGATTTCCATCAAATCTTACATCTATGTATCCCCTAGCACTGCCCAATTTTTCATTTAACATTATATTTAAAGCCCTGTTTACCTTTTTACCTAAATTATCTCCTTGTCCAAGTTCCACACACATATCTTTAAAGTAAACTTTAATGTCCACAGAATTACTTACATCCATATAAGTAATTTCAAAAGGTAACTTATTATTTTGAATTATACTTCCTAGGGTAGTTACAGCCTTAATTTTATTATCATCTTTATTTAAAATACATTCTCCCAATTTAACTTTACTACAATCAATTCCATTTAACTTAACTAACTTCATATTACTTATGTTGTCTCTCTTTTGAAGTAAAACTCCATTTTTATCTATAATGAAATATTTTTTGCTGCTTTCTATATAAAAGGTCGCTTCTCTTTCCTTTACATTAATATTAATGGTTCCGGGAAGCTTTCTGCCTATATCAACATCTTCTATATATGGATTTTTTAATATATTTTCCGATGCATCTCTCAGATTAATATAAAAGATATTATTTCCACCATATACTTTTGAATCCTCAATAATGCTATTACTTGAAATACTTTTATTTCCATACACTTTAATATACTTTATATTAAAATACGGCAATTTTAAGCAAAGTGTAAAAAATAATGCTATTAAAAATACCATAAGCATAAGAACTCGTTTTACTTTTACTTTTTTTCGTCTTTTCAAAATCAATTCATTATCTGTTTTCGTAATAATATGACTCATTTTCTATCCTTTCACTTATAATATAAACAGAGTTCTTGGCATCAGATGGAGGTTTGACTCCACCTGATGCTTATTAACAGGATTCTTAGTGCTTTAGCACTTAGAAGGCGTTATCCTTTAGGGGGAATCGTTATCCAGGGACGTAGATGCTCTTTGCTCTCACTTGGATAAGTGGGAGTATTAGAGCAAGTAGTCATCGGATAAAATAACATAAGATACATATATATTAACACTTAATAACAGTAATTTCATTAAAATAACCCTTAAATTTATATTAAATATTTACATACTTTATTTCGTTAAAATTGCCAAAGTTCAAATATCAAATAAGGATAATTTTCTTTCTAAGTTCTTAAAAGTCTACAATAGCATTACAAAAAAATTTGCAATGCTATTCTTAACCACTTTCTGTTTGCCTTGATATATTCAAAAGTATTCCAACTGCTATCATATTTATTGTGAGAGCCGAACCTCCATAACTTATAAAAGGTAATGGTACTCCTGTTACAGGCATGGCACCAGTTACAACTGCAATATTTATTATTGCCTGAACTGCAATAACCGAAGTTATTCCCGTTGCTAAAATGGTTCCATAAGTATCCTTTGCCCTTATAGCAATAACAATTCCTCTCCACACAAAAACTATAAATAATATAACAATTACAGTACATCCTATAAGTCCTAATTCTTCTCCTATAATAGAAAATATAAAATCATTGTGAGGTTCTGGTATGTAATAACACTTTTGCCTTGATCTACCGAGTCCCATTCCCCATATTCCTCCTGATCCCATTGCTAAAAGAGATTGAATCAATTGATATCCCTTTCCTTTAGGATCAGACCAAGGATTTAGAAAGCTTGTAAATCTAGCCATTCTATAAGGTTCAAATATTATACCTGCTATTCCTCCAAGGACTACAAGCCCAACTACACCAAGTACATGGGTTATTTTAGCTCCCGATACGTATAAAATTATGAGGGTAACTATCATTATTACAGCTGCTATACTTAAATTTTTTTCTGCAAATACAAGTCCTGCATAAAATGCAGAAACCAAAAGATATGGAAGGACACCATACAGCATGGTTTCTATCTTTCTTCCCCCTTTAAGCTCTATGCTTTTCGCCATATATAAAACTACAATGTATTTTGCTATTTCAGAAGGTTGAAATCCAACAGAACCTAATGTTATCCATCTTTGTGCACCTTTTCTAGATTCAAAGGCAAAAACTGCAAGTAGAAATATTACAGATATTATCATAAGCAATTTAGTATACTTCTTTATTCTCTTATAATCAAATTTTACTGTAAAAAACATAAGGAATGTTCCAATTATTGCCCATAACCCCTGCCTTTTTAAATAAAACATGCTATCTCTTGTACTTTTATCAAAAAATGCTTTGTAAGAACTGGCACTATAGACCATGACAACTCCAATAGCTACCAATAACATTATAGTTGCGAAGAGCAAAAAGTCTATAGATCCCATTTTAGTATTTGGTTTACTAATTCTCATAAAAATCCTCCTAGATTATTACTATATGAGGCTGACAAAAGCATTTAAAAATTACTATATTTAAAGATAACCTTCTTCTTTTCACTTTACAAAGATAGAAATCCTAACAGACACAATATTACTGTAATTATACAAAATATAGAAACTACTTTAGTCTCATGCCAACCTGAAAGTTCAAAGTGGTGATGGATTGGAGCCATTTTAAATATCCTCTTTCCTGTAAGTTTAAAGGAAGCCACTTGAAGCATTACAGATGCTGCCTCTATTACGTATATTCCTCCAATTATTATAACCAATAGTGGAAGCTTTAGTATCATAGCTACTGCACCTACTGCACCTCCTAGTGCCAGGGATCCTGTATCTCCCATAAATATTTGAGCTGGAAAAGCATTGTATTTCAAAAATCCTAAAAGTGCTCCGGCAAGAACTGCACAGAAAATAGCTAAAGTAATATGCCCCATGGCAAAACTTACAAGAGCTAAAAAAGTCATTATCAAAAGCGTAACTGACGTTGCCAATCCATCAAGTCCATCTGTTAAATTCACTGCATTTGTAGTCGCTGCAAAATATATTATTATAAATGGAATATAAAATACTCCTAAATTCCAACTTTTATGTGCAAAAGGAACTATTATAGATGTCCCTATATATGGATTATTGGCAGAATAGTAGGCAAATATTCCAGATACAATTAATAATAATATCATTTTTTGATAAGCTCTTAGTCCCAAATTTTGCTTTCTCAATATCTTTAAGATATCATCAATAGCACCTATTACTCCAAAAGCCACAAAAGCATAAAGGGCTATCATAGCCTCATCTGATGGTTTTTTTACTATAATTGCCATAGTTATAAAAGTTGCTAGTATAAATAGTACTCCTCCCATAGTTGGAGTACCTGCTTTTTTCAAATGACTCTTTGGGCCATCCTCTCTTATATTTTGGCCAAATTTAAATTTATGAAGAAGAGGGATCAAAATAGGTCCTTCTAAAATAGCTATAAAAAATGCAATTAGTACAGAATAAATTAATCTATACATGTCATATTGCCCTAAGCTAAAGGGCATTCACCTCCTAATTATTGCTGCTTCTCTTTAGTTCTTCTGCTATAGTTTCAAATTTCATTACTCTAGAAGCTTTTATAAGCACTGTGTCTCCCTCTACAATGTACTTTTTTAAAAGAAACTCCAAAGTTTCTGCATAGGTATCAAAACTAATAAACTTTCCATTTCTATTTGTGACCTGGAATCCCCTTTTAAAATCTTCTGCATATTCTCCAAGGGCTATCAATATATCTATACCATTTTCTCCTGCATACTTTCCTACTTCCTCGTGCATCCTGCAGGATTCATCTCCCAATTCCCCCATAGTACCAAGTACTGCTACTCTCCTTTTTGATTTAAAATTTTTCAAAACATCAATAGCTGCTTTCATTGACTCAGGATTGGCATTATAACTATCATTAATTACATTGAACTTTTTTCCTTTACATATCTCCATTCTCATTGCAGTAGTCTCTATATTTTTTAAGCCTTCTCTTATTTCTCCATAAGTCATATTTAAAATTCTCCCACAAGCAACTGAAAGTAGAGAATTCAATACATTGTACTTTCCAGGTACATTTACCTTAAACCTCTCTTCCATCTTAACATTGTTTTCACATATGTTAAAACTTATAAAATCTTCTTTTACCTCTATATCATAAGCCGATATATCTGAATTCTCTTCTAATCCAACTCTTCTTATGTTAAATCTATCTTCTTTTAAATTGCCTAACATATCATTATCTGAATTTATTACTAAAGTATTATCCTTTGAAAAAAAATCTGTTATTTCAAGTTTTGCTGCAAGTATGTTTTCTCTTGTTCCTAAATTTCCTATATGTGCCCTAAGTACATTGGTTATTACTGCAACATCTGGTCTAGCAGCTTTAGCCATACTATGTATTTCTCCTCTATTATTCATTCCCATTTCAAGCACTGCCACATCATAACTATTATCCAACCTAAATATCATATGTGGAAGTCCTATTTGATTGTTAAGATTGCCTTCTGTTTTAAAGACTTTGAACTTAGCACTTAATACAGATGCTATTAAGTCCTTTGTTGTTGTTTTACCTGCAGAACCTGTAATTCCTACTACTTTTACATTAAGTTTACTTCTATAGAATTCTGCTAAATCAAGCAGTGCCTGATTTCCATCCTTAACTTGAATTACACTAGTACACTCATTTATTTCGCTTTTTTTAAAACATACCTCATCCACAATACATATAGAAGCACCTTTATCACTTGCAACTGCAGCATATTTATTTCCATTAAATCTTTCTCCTTTAAGGGCAATAAATATATCTTTTTCTTCAATTTTTCTAGTATCCGTACTTACATTTCTATATCCACTATATTTCCCAGAAATTATTACTTGTCCAGATACAGCATTTACTATTTCATCAAAACTCATGTATTCCAAATTTTTATTCTCCCCTCTTTTAGGCAGTTATCTTAAAGTTAAAAGTTCAAATATCAGAGTTCAAATAAATGATAACTTTTTAAAGTCTTAGAATATTTTAGCCTAATACTTTCTTATACTAGAAAGTACTCCATCATTATCTGATATTTGTTCTTTGCTATCTGTTATTTATTTTTCAAACTCTATAGGCTTTCTAATTGAAATTTGAACTTATACATAACATATAATAACAAAATTGAAGGCACTTTTAAAAACTTTAGACTTATTAAAGTTTTTAAGGTGATGCAATTTGTCATTATATGCTCTAGTATAAGTTAACTTTCAAACTAGAAACTCTATAATTGTAAATTGATCACTGTGCATTGTCTAAAATTTCAGCTATTATCTCTCTTTCATCAAAATGTATGGTCTTATCTTTTAATATCTGATAATCTTCATGCCCCTTTCCTGCAACCACAATTACATCACCTTTTTGTGCCATATGTATAGCTTCCTTTATAGCTTCTTTCCTATTTTCAACTACCTTGTAATCATCTTTTTCAACACCATTTACTATTTCATCAATTATTGCCCTAGGCTCTTCTCCTCTTGGATTATCTGAAGTTATAACTGCAAAATCAGATAACTCTGTACCTATCTTACCCATTATAGGCCTTTTAGTATTGTCCCTGTCTCCCCCACATCCAAAGACAGCTATAAGTCTTCCTGTAGTAAATTCTCTAGCAGTTTTTAATATGTTCTCCAACCCATCTGGAGTATGGGCATAGTCTACTATAATTTCATATCCAAGGTTATACCCTTTAGTAACTATTTCACATCTTCCAGGTACAGCATTCATAGATTCAAGTCCCTTTTTCACAACTTCTAAACTTATACCTTCGCAAAGGCATGCCCCTATACTTCCAAGAGCATTCATCACATTATATTTACCTGGTATATTTAAATTTATATGCGCTATCTGCCCCCTATATGTTATATTAAAACTAGCTCCTCTGGAATGTATATTTAAATCATTAGCTTTTAAATCAGCTTCATTATTTATAGCATAGGTTATCTTGGTTCCTAATGCATCTTCATATACTTTATCTCCATATTTGTCGTCTATATTTATAACAGAATTAATAGTATTTTTAAATAATATTAATTTAGCCTTATAATAATTTTCAAAGGTCTTGTGAAAATCTAAGTGATCCCTCGTTAGGTTTGTAAATATTGCCTCTGAAAATTTCACTCCGTATGCTCTATCTAGGTACAGTGAATGAGAAGATACTTCCATAACACAATACTGAACTCCTTCATCCACCATCTGTTTAAATAACTTCTGAAGTTCTAAAGATTCAGGAGTAGTCCTATGAGAAGGTATTTTCTTTTCTCCTATATAATTTGCTATAGTACCTACAAGTCCTACTTTATAACCTGCTGTTTCTAGTATGGATTTCATCATAAATGTAGATGTAGTTTTACCGTTAGTTCCTGTTATTCCTATTATTTTCATCTTTTTAGAAGGATTATCATAGTAATTTGATGAAATAATAGCAAGTGCTTTTCTTGTATCCTTTACCTTTATCACAGTACAATCGGGTACATTCTCTACTTCTTCGCTTATTACAATAGCTGCTGCACCATTTTTATAAGCCTTATCTATGTATTTATGTCCATCCGTAACATACCCCTTTATACACACAAAAACATCTCCAGATTTGACTTCTCTGGAGTCATATTGAATTTCTCCTATATTTAAATCATCATTTCCCTTAACAACTTCATATGTAAGTCCGTTCATCACTTTCTTCAATTTCATGGTATACACTCCCTAAATTTAAAATTATCCGATATGTGCATAATCTACACATAGCATTGGCATGCAGACTTAACAAATAATAGTACTGCATGCCTTAAAGTAATTTTCTATCAAATCTTTCACTATTTTATTATAATTTTCTAATCAATTCATGTAAAGAACAAATTAATTATTTTTATCAATGAATCCATGAGATAAATATTTTAAGGTGATGTATCCCCTTTCACTGCAAGATAATTAAGTACATCTTCAAAAACCTGCTTTGCTGTAGGTACTGCAGTTTGACTTGCATAATAAGTGGATGGATCTGGTTCATCTATAGAAATTAAAATTGTTATTTTAGGGTCATTCGAAGGTGCCATACCTGCAAATGAAGAAACATATTTTCCTGTCTGATATCCTCCAGCTCCAGCTTTCTGGGCTGTACCTGTTTTTCCTGCTATGTGATAACCTTCTATAAAAGTGCCTTTTCCACTGCCTTCCGTAACTACCCTTTCTAGGTATGATCTAAGCTTTGCAGTTTTACTACTATCCAAAAGTTTTTTACTATTACCAGCCAGGTCATATTTTTTATCTATAACTTCTTTGCTGCTATTTTCATCATAATGTTCTATTTCTTTCATAACATGAGGAGTAATTAAAGTTCCTCCATTTGCCACTGCATTAAAAGCTCTAAGATACTGAACTGCTGACAATGTATCTGTCTGTCCAAAAGCAATAGTTGCCAAATCCACATCGCTTATATTTTCCGTCTTTTTAACTATTCCTTTAGCTTCTCCTGGTAAATCTACTCCAGTTTTTTGACCAAATCCAAATTTGTGTATGTAATCATTTAATTTTTCTTTTCCTATTTTTTTACCAAGTTCTGCAAAACCTATATTACAGGAATTTTTAATTATGTCTGGAAAGCCTTGTACACCATGTCCAGCAGATACCCAGCAATGTATAACTCTATTGCCTATACTTATACTTCCATTACATGTAAATTTATCACTATCACTAACTGAATTTGTTTCAAGCGCAGTTTGTGCAGTTATAACTTTAAATATGGAACCTGGTTCAAAAGTATCGCTTACTGCTCTATTTCTCCATAAATTTTGAAGTTCTGAGTAAGATTTATTATCTACCCAAGGAGAATTTGGGTTGTAATCAGGTTTATTTGCCATAGCCAGTATTTCTCCATTTTTAGGATTCATAATTGTTATAGAAACTGCTTTTGCATTATAATCTTTTAGTGCCTGCTCTGCAGATTTTTCTGCAAAATGTTGTATCATTTCATCTATGGTAAGTACTATATCCTTTCCATCTACAGGTTTTGTAAATTCTGAAATAGTATATGGAAGTTCTTTACTCTTTCTATCTAATTCTGCAATTCTACGACCTGGAGTGCCTGATAAATCCTTATTATAATAAAGTTCCACTCCTGTAAGTCCAAATCCATCTGAATTAGTATGTCCAATTACCTGTGCTAAAAAATTGTTATTTGGATAATATCTCTTAGTATCTGCCGATACAAGTACTCCATTTAAATTCAAATTTCTAACTTTATCCGCTTCGGCCTTTTCCACTCTTCTTTTGAGATTAGCAGATGCAATAGGAAGGCCTCCTGGAAGAGTTTTTTTCATTATTTTTGACACTTCTTTCTTGTCCATAGAAAGAGCTTCTGCTAACTCTCCTGATATTTTATCTTCCGATATCTTCTTCTCCTCCATAGTGTCTCTTAACGTATTCATATCCAAATCAATTCTGTACACATTAGCACTTACTGCTAATTCATTTCCACTTCTATCTAAAATTCTTCCTCTTTTCGCATCAATTTTGACATCACTTGTCCATTGAGCTATTGCCATGGATTTAAGCTGTGGTGATCTGTATATCATTACATAACACATTCTCCCTACTAGTAAAAAGAAAACCATAAATAGAAAACTAAAAATAATTACCATTCTCTTTCTGATAATTACTCTATCTCTGTATTCCCTTTTAGCCAAAATTATTTACCTCCATATCAATTGCTTCAACTCATTTAATATCCCCCTGTGCATTTCTGATTCATCTGAATTTTCTTCTACTTTAATAACTTTCTTATCTAAATTTGTATATACTGCATTTCCTTTATCTGGTACTTTCATCTGTAATTTATTTATTGCATTATCCTCTATGTATCCCAAATTATTGTATTTTACAAGTTCTACCCTCAAGTTTTCATTTTGTTTGTTAATTTCGCTTATATCATTTTCTATAGAATTTAGCTCCGTCTGTGAATTGTATATTGCACAATATCTATAGACCAGAATAACACCTACAATAAAAACCACACATATGTTTCTAATTACTTTTAGTTTCTTTTTTACCTTTAACGCCCTATTTGGATCCTTAGTTTTAATCTTTTTTTCTTCTGTCTCTTTGTAAGGCTTGTACTCTGGCTGCAGGACAGTATTTCCATTTACCATACTCTCTTTGTTCATTAATATCACTTTATTCACCTCTTTTAAATTTTAGAACTAAATTTTCTCTGCTGTCCTAAGCTTAGAACTTTTACTTCTTGAATTTTTCTCTTTTTCCTCTTTTGTAGGTATTATAGGCTTTTTATTTATTATTTTTACAATAGGTTTTTTGCCGCACACACATAGGGGAAAATCCGGTGGACAAGTACATGGATTTTCTAATTTCTTAAATTTAGTTTTTATAATTCTATCTTCTAAAGAATGAAAAGTTATAATTGATATTCTTCCACCTGTATTCAGTCTTTTTACGCTATCTTCTACTGCTTTGTTCAATATTTTAAGTTCTCCGTTTACTTCTATACGTATAGCTTGAAAAGTTCTTTTTGCAGGATGACCCTCTTTTTGAAACCTTGCAGGTATTGCATTTCTTATTATATCTACAAGCTGTAATGTTGTTTGTATAGGAGCCTTTTCCCTTTCAGCTACTATAAATTTTGCTATTCTCTTTGAAAAGTTCTCCTCTCCATAATCTCTTATAACGTTATAAAGATTTTCCTCACTATAATTGTTAATCACCTCATAAGCAGATAACGAACTATCCCTATTCATTCTCATATCAAGGGGAGCGTCCTTCATATAGCTAAATCCCCTTTCTGATTCATCTAGTTGATAAGAAGAAACTCCAAGATCCATAAGTATACCATCAACTTTATCTATTTTAAGTTCTTCTAAAATTTCATCTATATAATAAAAGTTATTGTGAACATAAGTAATATTTTTAAATTCATTTAGTCTCTCCCTTGTTGCATTTATAGCAGACGTATCCTCATCTATTCCTATTAACCTTCCCTTGTCGGATAACCTCTTTAAGATTTCAAAGGAATGCCCTCCTCCTCCTAAAGTGCAGTCTACATATATTCCATCTTCTTTAATATTTAAACTATTTATAGTCTCGTTAAGTAGTACAGGTACATGTTTAAATTTCATATAATACGTCCTCCAATTTTGCTATGGCATCTGAAAAAAATAACAATTCAAAGATATGACGGATATTTTTTTGAAGATGCTTATATTCCAAGTTCATTCATTTGTTCCGCTATATTGTCAAAATTTATATTTAAATTATTGTATTCTATCCAATTTTCTTTACTCCATATCTCTATTCTGCTAGATACTCCTATGCTTACTATTTCCTTATTTATAGCTGCATATTCTAGGAGTGTCTGGGGTATTAAAATTCTCCCTTGCTTATCAGGTTCCATTTCATTTGCCCCGGAGAAAAAAAATCTTACAAAAACTCTGGCATTTTTATTAGTAAGTGGAAGTTTCTTTAACTTTTCTTCAAGTAAATGCCATTCGCAAAGTGGGAAAGCATAAAGACAACTATCTAAACCTTTAGTCAAAATAAATTTGTTTCCTAATTCTTCTCTAAATTTAGAAGGTATAATTATTCTATTTTTACTATCTAGTGAATGTTCATACTCACCTAAAAACATCATTACACCTCTTACTGCTATTACGCTCCACTTTTAACCACTTTAATCCACCAAATTACTTATTCTATATTAACATAAAATTTCCTCTTTTTTAATAGACTTTTAATATTTTTTTTAAGTCTATTAAATTTATTTTTTCATCAATTTTTTTCATCTCCTTCTACCGACCATCAGAATTAGTTTATATTCACTACATTTATTGAAATAATATGCTCTGTAGAGTATAATTTAGATGAATTTTACGCCAGTTAATTATATTTTAAGAAGGGAATGTACATAGATGAAACTTGGAATTGTGGGTTTGCCAAACGTTGGCAAAAGCACCCTATTTAATGCAATAACAAAGGCAGGTGCAGAATCTGCCAATTATCCATTCTGTACTATAGAACCAAATGTAGGAGTGGTTAGTGTACCAGATAAAAGATTAGATGTACTTGAAAAAATGTACAATTCAAAGAAAAAGGTATATACAGCTATTGAATTTTACGATATAGCAGGACTTGTAAAAGGTGCTAGCAAAGGAGAAGGCCTTGGAAATAAGTTTTTATCTCATATAAGAGAAGTAGAAGCTATAGTACATGTGGTTAGATGTTTTGAAGATGATAATATTGTCCATGTAGATGGCAGTGTGGATCCTATTCGTGATATTGAAACCATAAACTTAGAGCTTATATTTTCAGATTTAGAAGTAATGGACAGAAGAATTGAAAAAGTGTCGAAACTTGCGAAAAGTGGAGATAAAGAATCAAAAGTTGAATATGAAATTATGTTAAAAGTAAAAAAACATCTGGAGGAAGGTAATCCTGTAAGAACTCTAGATCTAAATGAAGATGAAGCCGAACTTGTTAAAAGCTTCTTTTTGCTTACAACTAAACCTGTACTCTATGTAGCCAATATTTCTGAAGATGACTTAACTTCTGGAAATTTGGAAAATGATTTTGTAAAGAAAGTACAAGAATATGCAAAAGTAGAAGGCTCAGAAGTAGTAATAATTTCTGCCAAAATAGAAGAAGAACTTTCTTCTCTAGAAGATGATGAAAGACTCGAGATGCTAAAGGAATATGGTTTAAATGAAGCTGGCCTGGATAAATTGATAAACAGCAGCTATAAGCTGCTTGGTCTTATGAGCTTTTTAACTGCTGGAGAAAAAGAAGTAAGAGCATGGACCATAAAGAAAGGCACTAAAGCTCCGGAAGCTGCAGGCAAAATACACACTGATATACAAAAGGGATTCATACGAGCTGAAATTGTATCCTACGACAAGCTTGTGGAATGCGGCTCCGAGACTTCTGCAAAAGAAAAGGGATGCTATAGATTGGAAGGAAAAGACTACATTATGCAGGATGGAGATGTAGTTAACTTTAGGTTCAATGTTTAGGCAATAAATAATTTCACAGTGCAAAACTTATAATGCATAGTTAATAATTTAGGAACAAAATGTTAAAACATTTTGTTCTTTTTTTATATATTACAATACAAATTTCTAGCAGAGAATAGGAACTTAATACAATTGTGAATTGTGAATTGTGCATCGTGAATCTTACATTATATACTGTTGCCTTGAAGTGACTTAATTAACACATCTATATATTTATGCCTTACATTTTTATCCTTATAATTTAAATTAGAAAATTTTCTTGTTTGGTTATCAGATATTACAGGAAAAATTAAACTAGCAATTCCCTGCAGTGCCATCATAGATAATTTTTCTTCATCTTTAATTCCCGTAACTTCGGATAAAATATCTTTTATCTTAAAGACTCTTTCATCTTCAATAAATTTAATATAATCAAATTTCAAGTCATCCTTATATATAATAAGTTGATTGACAAAATTTCTAAATACATCTGGATACTCAACGCTAGCATCAGAGTAACTCCTAAGGAAATTCCTAAATCTATCTATTGGTGTAATCTGCTTATTTTCGAGAATTTCAAAAGAACTCATAAATTTACTGGTAAGACATTTTAACGCCTCGTTAATTACACCTTCCTTTGAACCAAAATAATAATTAATTGACGCTACATTAACATCAGCTGCCGCTGCTATTTTTCTTATAGTAACATTTTGAAATCCTTCTTTTCCAATAATATAAAGAGTAGAATTCAATATTCGGTCCTTAGCATTTGGAATATCTTTTGAATTATATTTCATTTAATGCCCTCCTAAAATAACTATGTATTATCAAACATTGTTTAAAACATATATCTCTATAATACATAATTTTTAATTTAAGAAGGATAAAAATGAAAAAGCTAATATCAATATTATTAATATGTCCTTTATTACTTATTGGATGCTCTTCTCACAATGGCAGTTTAGATTCGTCTAACAAAAAAAATTCTACTTCATCATCCCAATACATATACCTCTTTGGTGGAAAAATTGCAGCAAATACCTCTTCTAATGTATCTGCTAAAATCAATGCAAAAATATCTCAAATCAAAGTAGATGTAGGAAGCAAGGTTAACTCAGGAGACCCTATTATATACTAAGCCAAAATCCTATAGATTGGAGTGATATAAAAAATCCCCTTCTACTAACAATAGGAATTTTTAATTTAATACTATTTATTATAAACGAGTTATCTGTCCCAGAGCCACTTCTGGACTTAAAATTATTAGCACGACTAGATTTTTCTTTTTCTTTGATTGCTCTGGCACTCATAAACATGTGTTTAATGGGCGAAGTATATGCAATGCCTTTATTTTTTCAAAAAATTGATGGATACACTGCAATGCAAACAGGGTTGCTTTTATTTCCTTCTGCCATTGTTACCGGTGTTATGATGCCTATAAGTGCAAAACTAATAGATAAAGTTAATGAAAAAATAGTAATACTACCAGGATTAATTTTATTACTTTTTTCTTGTTATCAATTAAGCATGCTTACCTCTAATACTTCAAGAGACACTGCGAATTTATTTTTGATACTTCGTGGAGCAGGAATAGGTCTCACTATGATGCCTCTCTCTACTTTTGGAATGAATCTGCTGCCTCAAAAATTAGTGACTGAAGGTTCTACCATCCAAAACACAATAAGACAAATATCTGGCTCTATTTCAATAACAATGATGACTTATTCCCTTAGCAGCCAGGCAGAAATATATTACCATAAGCTTTCAGAACAAATAACTCCTTTTAACAATACAGCTTTAAATCTTTTAAGCCAAATTCAGCAAAGGCTTTCACAGATTGGACTATCTACAGAAGATAAGCAGGTTCAAGCTAAAAGTACCCTTGTAAAACTAGTAAGTCGTCAGGCATATTCAGATGCTTTCGACTATACACTGATGCTGTGTACTTTATTTGTACTCATCGCTTTAATAGCAACTCTATTTATAAAAAATAGGAATCAACTTTCTTCTTCTAATGAGTAAATAAAATCATAAACAGAATTCTTGGCATCAGATGGAATTTTAACTTCATCTGATGCTTATTAACAAGCTTCTTAGTGCTTCAAGAAGTCGTTATCTTTTAGGAATTTTCCTATTGTTCTTTATTTTTATAATACTTTTTTAGCTCCTTCCTAGCTTCATGAATTACATTATCATAATTTTCTCCCATAAGAATTTCCACTGCATCTTTTAAATTAGACATAATGTAAATATGGAAATTACCATCTGCTATTTCTTTTTCCACTTCATTTTTTAATGCTAAACTGCTTGCATTAGACTTTGGAATGAGTACACCCTTCCCTTTTGTAGTATCTAATACTTTACATATTTTAAAGAAGCCCTCTATTTTTTCATTTACTCCTCCTATAGGTTGTATTTCTCCAAACTGATTTATGGAACCTGTTACAGCTATATTTTGTTTTATACTTATTTTCGTAAGTGCAGATATAATACTAACTAACTCTGCTACGGAAGCACTATCTCCATCTACTCTTCCATATATTTGTTCAAAGCTTAAATAAAAATCCACAGGTACTCTATTATAACCACCGCTTAAATTTTTAACATGTCCCTTTAATATATTTATTGCCTTGTTATGAATTTTTCCACTTAAATCACTCTCTTTCTGGATATCTATAATATTTCCATTACCCTTGTAACACGAGCAAGTTATTCTTATGGGCTTTCCAAAATTAAAGTACCCTGTATCGATTATCGACAGGGCATTTACCTGTCCCACCGTTTTACCCTTTACGTCTATAAATATCTGACCTTCTGTGTAAGAATCCACTACCTGACCCTCTATAATTTCTTCTTTATAAGCCGTATTTGTGATATCTTCTTCATTTATAAAATCTCTATGATCCTCACAGACTCTTTTGTCTGAAATTATTAAAATTCTTTCTAGATCATAGTCATCCATAAATAATTTATCTCTATTTTCAGCTTTTCTGGATAAAAATTTTGCTAGCTCCTTTACAGCTCCCTCATCCGCAGGATGCAATTTATTGTTTTTACATATAGAAAGCACTTTATATAAGAAAGCTTTTTTTGCATCCCTATCCATCTGTAAAATAGATTTGGACTCAGCTCTTATTCTAAAAATCTTTTTAAAATCTTCATCATAAGTATAAAGTAAATCATAGGTATGGTAATCTCCTATAAGTATTATTTTTTCATTAAACTCTATAGGTTCTGGTTTTAATCCACTTAACGACAATAACTCTAAATATCCTCTATTATAATTCAAGTCAACTTTACCACTTATAATAGACTTTTTTAAATAGTAATATGCTCCTTTATTACTTAAAAGACTACTAACTCGAAGTACTAATATCCCACCATTTGCCTTTAAAAGTGATCCTGGCCTAATGAGGCTTGGATCAGTAACATAAGTCCCATTTTTATTTTCATATTCTATGCTTCCAAGTAAATTATTTATAGACGGGTCTTCTTCAAACACTATAGGTAATTTGTCGTTATCACTATTATCTACGAGTACATTCACAGAATACCTATATATTATATTCCGTATATTATCTACATCATCTTCATAGTTTATAGAATATATCTCTTTAATTTCACTTTCTATATTGTTACATATATTGCTTAAAAATTCTAAGGCCTTATTATCCTTACTAAATACGTTAAAATATTCTTCCTTTAACTTCTTTGTATCTTTTTTATAATGTTCATCTATAAGGATTTTAATCTTTTCCATTTCATAGGATTCCATATCTTTTAATTTATCTAATATCCTCTCTGCATGAATCTTAAGTGTATTTACTTTGTTCACCATTTGTTCCTTTTTTTCTAAATCTAAAGACTCATACTCTATCTCATTCATCATTTTCCCATTTTCTTTTAAAGGAACAAAACTAAAACCACTTTCCGTAATTTTTAATGAAAAGCCTTCATTTTTAGACATTTCTACAATTTTATTTATTAAATAACTTCGTTTTTTTTGAATGTTTTGCACCAATAATTTTTTTTGTTTGTCCTCGTATCCATTGTAAAATTCATAAGTAGAATTAGCATATATATTTTGTATTTTCTTTAGCATATTTTTTAGCTTTTTACCTTTTCCGGATCTTAAAAACAACACTTTAGGATTTTTAATATCTTTCATAACTATATAGCATATATCCTGAAGTTCTATTTTATCTTTCATAGTTTCATTTATAAATTTCTTAATATTTTTAAGTTTATCTTTTGAAAATTCATCTATAAGATAAACATTATATCCTTGTTTATCTATTGTTAATGCATCTCTCATATTTTCATATACTCTACTATACTCAGGCATATAATTAACATTTCTATTTAAATCATCTCTATCATCTTCGCTAAAGTCAATATCATCCAACTTAAAATCATATATGATTTGGTCTTTAGGTAATTCCCTATAATTCATATTTCATTCTCCTTGTATACTTAGTCTAATATAATAGTATTCTTAAAAAGTTTGTTTAGGAACGAAAATAAAAAAATAAGTATATCAACCTCATATAAAAAACATACTAAAAATTATAGGTATGTTTCAAAAATAAATATACTATGGTATAATATAATCAAATTTTGTCTGTTATTTCTAATAATCGTATAAACAAAATAAAGTAACAAAGGAGTTAGTATATACATGAGTTTTAAGGAGAAAATTGCTCAATATTACACAAAATCTTATTTAAAAAAGTATGGTGACAGGTTAACTCAGGTTCAAGGTACTGTTGTATCTGTCAAAATTAGTAAAAAAACTATATTATGGATATTTAATAAATTAACAGTAACACTTTTAGTAAGACCTGATAGAAGCAGAAACATAGTAAAATGCTCTTATATTAAAAAAAGGTGGTTTAAGAAGCCTGATTTTATATCTATACATCAAGGCAATCTGGTTTTAGTTCAAGGACTCAAAGGAAAAAGAGGAAAAGAGAATAGAGAAAGCGTAGAACTTATAAATATACGAAATATGACCACAAAAAAGGACTTAATTCCTATAGAAGGGAAAATACCTAAAGTTCAAAAAGTTCAAAGATTTAAATAAAAAATTAGAATTGCTTAAAAGCAATTCTAATTTTTTATCCGATGACTACCCACTCTAATACTCCTACTTCTCCAAGTGGAAGTAAAGAGCTACTACGTCCTTGGATAACGATTTCCCCTAAAGGATAACGCCTTCTAAGTGCTGAAGCACTAAGAAGCCTGTTAATAAGCATCAGGTGGAATTAAAACTCCACCTGACGCCAAGAACTCTGTTTATTTAAAGTATAAGTAAAGACTGTTTAAAAATGCGATTATCCCAGAGAAAAACAAAACTATTGCCCACTGTGAAATTCTAAGTGCAGATGTATGAAAAACTCCACGTAAAAATGGCAAGTAAAGTATGCATAAAACCATAGTAATAGATGTAGCAACTGCTGCTAAAAGATAAACATTTGTAAATAAATTTATCTCAAACAGTGAATGATTTTCTGATCTACATTCAAACACATGTATAAGTTGTGACATTATTAGAGTACAAAGTGCTATAGTTCTGGATGTTTTAAGTCCAAAGCCTAGATATAATCCTATTACAAAAGCAAGCACTGTGCACACTCCAATAAGTGCTCCCCTCACAATAATTTTTTCACTTAATCCTCGTGCAAATATACTTTCATTTTTAGCTCTAGGCTTGCCCCTCATTATATCTCCCTGAGCTGGGTCAACTCCAAGAGCTATAGCAGGAAGACCATCAGTAGCTAAATTTACCATTAGTATTTGTATCGGCAAAAGTGGAGTATCTAAATAAAAAATAGAAGTAAGAAACATGGTTAGAACCTCTCCTAAATTGCAAGATAAAAGATATCTTATAAACTTTCTTATATTATCATATATGACTCTTCCTTCCTCTACAGCAGATACTATAGTAGCAAAATTATCGTCAAGTAGTATCATAGAAGAAGCCTCCTTTGTTACATCTGTACCTGCAATTCCCATGCAAATTCCTATATCCGCTTCTTTTACTGCAGGTGCATCATTTACTCCATCTCCAGTCATAGCTACAATATTACCTTTAGCTTTAAAGGCTTTTACTATTCTAAGTTTATGACCTGGATTAACTCTTGCAAATATGGATATATCTTGTATTTTAACTGCAAGCTGTCTATCACTCAGCTTGTCTAATTCCTCTCCAGTTATAACCTCTGATTCATGTTTACATATGTCCAGTTCTTTTCCGATAGCAAAAGCTGTATTCTTGTGATCTCCAGTTATCATAATTGGCCTTATACCTGCTAATTTACATTTTAATACTGCTTCTTTTGCTTCCTTTCTAGGTGGATCTATAATTCCCGCTACACCTATGAATATTAAATTCTCCTCCAAAGACTTACCTGGCACTACTTCTTTGTCTTTGTAGGCACCTGCTATACACCTTAAGGCATCAAAAGACATTTTTTCCACTGCTTTCAGAGCCTTATTTTTATCATTTGAAGTAAAAATTCGTACTTCACTTCCATCTAATATATATTTACACCTTCTTATAACTCTCTCCGGTGCTCCTTTCACATAACCTATCTTTCTTGAACCTTCTTTCATTATAACAGACATCATTTTTCTATCAGAATCAAAAGGTATATCATAAGTTCTCCTGGCCTTTCCTAAAAAGGTTTTTAAAGTTTTAATATCTTTGAAAAAAGCCTTTATAAGTGCTACTTCCGTAGGATCTCCCATAAGCGCTCCTGAAATATCTGCCTTTTTCATATCAAAATTACAATCATTACAATATGTAAAAGCCTTTTTCATAAGAATATTTTCTGGTAAAATATCCTTTCCTATCCTGTGTACTCTTCCATTAAAATAAAGAGCCTTAACAGTCATCCTATTTTCAGTAAGAGTTCCTGTCTTATCACTGCAAATGACTGAAGTACATCCAAGTGTTTCTACTGCAGGTAATTTTCTTATTAATGCATTTCTCTTTAACATTCTAGATACTCCAAGAGCTAGTGCTACTGTTACTATAGCTGCAAGACCTTCTGGAATAGCTGCTACGGCTAAACTAACTCCTACTAAAAACATCTCATATTTGTCTTGACCTCTCCATACTCCAGTCAATGTAACTATAATACATATAGCAATACACATGACTACAAGTACTTTTCCAAGTGAAGCAAGCTTTTCTTTAAGAGGAGACCTTTCCTTTTCAATGTCCTGAAGCATACCTGCTATTTTTCCCATTTCCGTCTTCATACCTGTCTCTACAACTTTTGCTCTTCCCTTACCTTTTACCACTATAGTCCCCATGTATAGTGAATTATTCTTGTCTCCACTATCTTTTTCCACTCCTACAGATTCACCAGTCAAAAGGGATTCGTCTACCATGAAATTTCCAATAGAAAGTAAAATGCAATCTGCTGGAACCTTATCCCCTGTTTCCAGAAGTATCACATCACCTATTACTAGTTCTCCTGAATTTATAACCTTCACTTTTCCATCCCTTATAACCTTTGAAGTAGGGGATGCCATTTCTTTCAATGCTTCTAAAGATTTTTCTGTCTTAAATTCCTGTACAAAACCTAGTATAGAATTCATAATTACAATAATTAGTATAGTTATTGCATCTGCCTTTTCTCCCATAAATCCGGATATAATTGTAGCTACTATAAGTATCCAGGTTATAAAATCATTAAACTGCGAAATAAATATTTTTATAGGAGACACCCTTTTTTTCTTTTTAAGTACATTGGCTCCATATTTTTTAAGCCTTCTCTCTGCCTCAACTTGAGTTAAACCACTTTCTAACTCCCTTTCATTAATCAATCTTATCCCTCCAAGGCATTTATTTTCTCTACGTTAATTAAATATATGCCCCCTTTATATTCTATTATGACAGTTAATTCATTGCTCACTATGTATTTGCATGTTAATTTTAATGATATTTGGATATAATCAATAGAGAGTTTTTATTTGAATTTTAAATTTATACATAAAATATACTGACAAAATTGAAAGCACCTTTAAAAACTTTTCCATAAGTCTTAGCGAGGTATTTTAGAAAATCTTAGAAGTTTAGATATGTTTGAGGTACGAGTTTAGCTAAGCTTCTTAGATTTTCAAAATGCCGAGTGCTAGACTTGTGAAAAGTTTTTATGGTGCTGAAATTTGTCATTACATGACCTGTATAAGTTAATTTTGATTATAACCCTATATATAGATAATTAAGTGATTTTTTGCTATAATATTATGTGTATTGGTAACATTACTTTTGTAAATAGATATATTATTCATATATATACACTTAGGAGGAAAAATTATGAACGATGTTGTATATATTACAGGACATAAGAATCCAGATACAGATTCTATATGTTCTGCAATAGCTTATTCTGAATTTAAAAATAAAATAGGAGTTACAACAATTCCTATACGGTTAGGAGAACTAAATAAAGAAACTCAATTTGTACTTGATTACTTTAAAGTTACCCCACCAAAACTAATGGAAAATGTTAAACCTCAGATTTCTGATTTAGATATTGATAATGTAAATCCTATATCACCTGAAACCTCCATAAAAACAGCTTGGTCAATGATAAGTAAAAATAATGTTAAAACTCTCCCTGTAGTAGATGGAGATGATAAATTAATAGGTGTTGCATCTCAATCCAATATAACTTCCTGTTATATGGACATATGGGATTCTAACGTAATTCAAAAAAGCGGCACTACCCTTGAAAATATACTGGATACATTATCAGCCAAGTGTGCTTATGCTTCCAATGAAAACATCAAATTTACAGGAAAAGTTATAATTGCTGCAATGCAGCCAGAAAGTATCTGTGAATTCATAGAAGAAGGGGACATAGTTATATGTGGTGACAGGGTAGACGCACAGGATATTATACTTGATTCCAAAGCTTCACTTATGATAATAACAGGAAATCATACAGTAAATGATGATATACTGGAAAAAGCAAAAAAAGTTAATTGTTCCATTATAGTTACCCCTTATGACACTTTTACAACTGCTAGGCTAATACCTCAAAGTATTCCTATAGGATATGTGATGAAAAAAGATAACTTAGTTTGCTTCAAGACAAATGACTTAATAGAAGACGTACGAGAAGTTATGCTTCAAACCAGATACAGGAGTTATCCTGTAGTAAACTTAGAAAATAAAGTTATTGGTAGTATGTCTAGATATCATTTAATATCACAAAACAAAAAGAAAGTAATACTTGTAGATCACAATGAAAAATCCCAATCTGTTTTAGGATTGGAGGATGCAGAAATACTTGAAATATTAGACCATCACAAGGTAGGAGATATCCAAACTGGTTCACCTATATATTTTAGGAATGAGCCAGTAGGTTGTACAGCAACTATAGTTGCATCCAAATTTTTTGAAAATGGTATAAGACCATCTCAAAAAGTTGCGGGACTTTTATGTTCTGCTATAATTTCAGATACCCTTTTGTTTAAATCACCTACTTCCACAGATTTAGACAAAATGATACTTAGAAGATTAGCAGCTATAGCTGAAATAGATCCTGAAACCTTCTCTAATGATATGTTTAAAGCAGGTTCTTCTCTTGAAGGAGAAACTCCTGAAGAATTGTTAAATCAAGATTTCAAAGCATTTAATATTTCAGAAGTAAAAGTAGGTGTTGGACAGATCTCAACTATGGATACCGAAGGGTTTAAATCTATTAGAAAAGACATTATAAAGGTTATGGAATCAAAATGTAAAGAAGAAAATTATGGGCTTATAGTTCTTATGGTAACAGATATATTAAAAGGTGGATCTGAATTAATTGCCATAGGTGAAAAACAGGATGTAGTTTCTAAAGCCTTTAACATAACTTTAACTGATAATGGTGCTTATGTTCCTGGTATTCTATCAAGGAAAAAGCAGGTTATACCACCTCTTACTGCTGCCATGTCTTAATACAAATAAAAGGGCTACTGCAATAGCAATTTTTTAAAATTGCTTTGAGTAGTCCATTTTTCTTTTTAATCCTGAATATCCGATATATCTACAGTTCTAATTCTTGTACCACCATAACTGTCATCTACAGTCTCCTGTTCGTCTTCCGTATCTTTTTCTTCTGTTTCTTCTGTATCTTCTTCCTTTCGTTCTGTTTCTTCTTCCAAATCTTCATATTTTTCATCAAAAGGTACATATTCCGTTTTTTCTTCAGAATCATAATATGGATATGTTGGTGCTGGTGTCTGCATATAATTTTTAGGATACATACACCTCATATATGCATTCTTCCTAGCATTTAAAAACATAGGGCACATTCTATAAAAGTCAGGGGAGTACATATTCTGAGGATAGTCCATATCCCCATCATACATATAATCTTCTTCCATATATTCATCTTGGTCCATAAAAGGACATCTATACATAACACTGATCCTCCTGAAAATATTACATCTGTACATTATATGTATGTACCTTGCATATGTTTCATAAAATTATAGAGTTTCTCAGTTGAAAGTTGACTTATATAGATCATATAATAACAAATTTCATCACTATAAAAACTTTTAATAAGTCTAAAGCTTGGTATTTTGAAAACCTAAAGGTACTTAGATAAACTCGTACCTCAGACATATCTAAGTACCTAAGGTTTCCTAAAATACCAAGCTAAGACTTATTTAAAAAAGTTTTTAAACGTGATTTCAATTTTGTTATTATATTTTATGTATAAGTTCAAGTTTCAACTTAAAATACCTCATACAGTGTTACTCTTGAAAATAAATATATATGAAGAAATACTTTATAAAGCTTTTTAACTTAAAAATCAACTTATACGCAGGCATATTTTTACAATAATGAAGCTCTTTTAAATATTTTGTATATAAGGCTAAGCAAAAAATTTTAAAAAATCTAGAACTTTTGAATTGTTTGAGGTACGAGTTTTCAAAAGTTCTCAGCATTTTTTAAAATTTTTTGCTTAGCCTTATCAAAATATTTAACGAGCTGAAGGTTGTAAAAAATATCCGGAGTATAAGTTGACTTTATGATTAGAAACTCTCTATCTCTTCATACTGTTTATGAGTCCCCACATTTCATCTGAAGTAGTAAGCCCTTTTGATGCAAGTTCAAAAGATCTCTGTGCCATTATCATATCTGTCATTTCTCTTCCCAAATCTACATTAGACTGCTCCAGAGAACCTTGGATAATATGTGCTTTGGTATTTATGTTCATTTGCACATTGTTTGCTGGCTGATATAAATTATCTCCTATAGATTTCATGGCATCCTGTCCTACTGCATTATATATGTTTATCTTTCCATAAAGTACACTTTGATTACCAACATTCATGTATATTTGTCCAGTTTTTTCATCTACTTTAAAATTATTATCTTTAAATACCGTCCCTGAATTGAACAAACTACTTCCCTCTGCTGTAAGGTTGACTTCAAGCTTATTTCCATTACTATCAACCAAATTGCCATTTCTGTCTACAGTAAAATTTCCTGCTCTCTCATAAGCTGCCGTTCCATTCCCTAGAGTTACTTTAAAATATCCATCTCCGTCTATAGCCATATCTGTCTTTAGCCCTGTTTGTTGAATTGGACCCTGAGCATTATCTCTAATCCATTCTGTAGCCTTTACCCCTGTACCATTTATCGTATTTGTTCCATTAGAATTAGTAGGATATCCCTTTCTGTTTAAAGTTTCATACACTAGATCATTAAATTCTACATTTTCTTTTTTATATCCTACAGTATCTGAATTTGCTAAATTATTGGATATACTATTTAACTTATCCTGCTGTGCATTCATAGCACTTACACTATTCCATATAGCTCTAAGCATACAAAATCATCCCTTTTATATTAATCATACTTTACCACCTTCATTTATTAGCTTCTCCAAAGTTTCATCTATTGATTGAACTGCTTTCTGATCAGTTTCGAAAGACCTCATAGTAGTCATCAACTGTGACATTGTATTTACTATATTTACATTAGATTTTTCAAGTGACTTCTGCCTTACAACAACATTTGTCTCTGCAGCATTTGTTCCTGTATATAGATTGTCTCCCACTTTTGTCAAAGTATTATAATCATTAAAATCCACAGTATAGAGCTTATAACTTGGGGTTCCATCTATATTTATATTTCCGTGGTCATCTGAGGTCATATTCCCGTTTCCCACATTCATTTCACCCAAAGCACCTGTCCTAGTATTTCTTGCCAAAACACTGTCTCCAGCATCATTTACCAGTACTCCATTTGTATTTACGTGAAAATGTCCATCTCTCGTATAATATTCTTTTCCATCCTGTCCCCTAACAGTAAAAAATCCTCTTCCATCAATAGCAAAATCAGTAGACACACCTGTAGAATCTATTGATCCTTGGGTAAAGCCTGTTTTAACTGAATCAATTCCACTTCCAAGACTTATAGATCCTATTATATTTCTAACACTTCTATTTCCTTCTGTTTTGTCATAATTTTGTAAAAGCATGTCATTAAAGCTTTTCACCCTAAGGTCATCCTGCTTAAATCCTACAGTATTTGCATTTGCCAGGTTATTTGTTATAACATCCTGTTTTGCCTCTTGAGTTATCATCCCAGATACTGCAGAGTAAAAACTTCTAATCATTTGCTTCCTCCTTTATCCATAACTTTCATTTCATCAGGATAATGCATTCCCATTGATCTTGCCTTATCCTCAATTTGACTTTTACTCATTTGATATTGGATCTTAACACCACTCATTATAAAAGTAGTTATTAAAATACCTATGCCTATACCTATAAGTATCTTTCTATCACTAAAAAAATCAAAAAACATTTTTATTTTGTATACAATTCTTTTATTAATAGAACTTCCCCCTTACCAATACCAGTTTTCTCAGAGATATCACTTACAGAAATATTATCTTTCAATAGTCCTCTTATTTCATCAATTTTAATATTATTTGCATCCTCTTCAACAGCCTCATCTAAATTTTCACTTTTTTCTGATTCCTCTTCATTATTGTCTTTGATTTCTTCTTCTACTAATTTTTCCTCTGAACCTTCAAATGCCTCTTCAGATAAAATAACTTCATGAAAATCCTGATTACCCTGTTTTTTTAAATCTTCAATTTCTTTTTGCAGTTCAAGTATAGTTTCTGCAAATTCCTTTCTTATTTTGCCAATTTCCAGTTCACAGTTTCCCATTTCATTTCGCTTTACATTTAATTTGTCTTGAAAAGATTTTTTCTCTTTACGTACTGCATTAAAATTCAATACTACTAAAAGTATTCCTGCTATAATCAATATGATTGGAACCATAAAATTTTCTCCTTCTTAAAAACATTTCTATACATACTTCAATTTAGTCATGTTTTTTCTTAAATGTAAAATTGCTCTGCTGTGAAGTTGACATACCCTAGACTCGGATACATTTAATATATGACCTATTTCCTTTAAAGTCAACTTTTCATAATAGTATAGAGTAATAACTAAATTATCTTTTTCATTTAAAAGATCTAATGCTTTGGCTAAATATTCTAGCATTTCTTTTTTCTCCAGACTTTTTTCTGGACTTGGACTTTTAGTATCTTCTACAGTTCCCATAAGTGGAATATCATCATCTTCAGAAAATATCAAATCTTCTAGAGATACTATAGATATATAGTTTATATAATTTTCAATTTCCATCATTTTTTTCAAGGGCATACCTAGTTCATTTGCTATTTCTTCACTTGATGGCTCTCTTCCTAGTTTAGTACGAAGGGAATCCATAGCTGCATTGTATTTATTAAGCTTGTCCATGGCGCCTTTAGAAATAGGGCTATTTCTCCTAAGTTCATCTATCATAGAACCTTTTATTCTTATTGACGCATAAGTAGAAAATTTCATTCCCCTGTCTTTATCAAACTTGTTTATTGCATCAATAAGCCCTAACATTCCATAACTAACTAAATCCTCATATTCAATGTATTTGGTCTTTCCTATTATAACCCTAGAAGCAATGTATTTTACTAGAGGAAGATATTTTTTTACCAATTCTTCTTTTATATCTAATTTATCCGCCAAAGCCATATTTTAATCCTCCTTTGCTCCTTTATTTATGTGCTGTCTCATAATTTGAAATAATACCCTTATTATTCTTTCTCTACTGTTCTTGTCCATATCTATAAAAGATAATCCACAGGTCAATTTACTTTCATCCTTGTTGTTACTAATTCTAACTAGTTTTCCTTTTAAAGTTAAACTGTCATTTTCCATTGGAATCGTCACTATAATAATATCTCCACGTTTTAATTTATCTTTCATTTTTACATCTACTACTATTTTCATTCCGCCGCCACTCATGTCTACAGAACACGCTTTAAACACTTCAACTTGATCATTTAAGTGATATAAGTCCTTTTCTAAAGGAAACATGGCACACAGCACATCTAAGATCAAAGGTACTCTTACAAAATTCCGCCTTTGGCAAATTTGAACTTTCTCAGGTTTCTTCAACATAATCATAAGTATTCTCTCTATTTTACGCCCTACAACCACAGTACTAAATTTGTATACATTTTTCCCATCATAATATATAACATGCACCTTTTCACCTTTTGAAAGAGGCATATACTTATGATTGTTTACGGGTATGCTTATACTTATACAATCCTCTGACACATCCTGAATATTACTTTTATATATTTCATTGTCCACGTCTATTTCAATTCTGCTATTAACTGTAAACTCAATATTGGAATTCATCTTATTCCTTCTCCTTATGAAAAAGTATTAAAAATCTTTTTAAACAAATCCTGTATACTACTTTTCCTGCTGTCTATTTCAGTTCCTGACAACTTGCTAGCTATTAAATTTATATCCTTAGAAGCTTGAGAGTTGGGGTAATTTATCAAAAATGGTACTTGATTTCTAACTGCCTGAACAAGTTTTTTGTCTTCTAATATGCAGCCGAGATATTTTATTTCCACATTTAAAAATTTATCTACTACACTTTTAAATTTATTAAAGGTTTTCTGCCCTTCTTCAACATTAGAAGCTTTGTTTATAATTACTTGTACAAAATCATTTAATTTAAAATAACTTACAGCTTTTGCTAAACTATATGCATCCGTAAGCGATGTAGGTTCTGGTGTAGTAATTATAATAAGTTCCTGACAACAGGCAATAAATCCTAGCACATCTCTATTTATTCCAGCACCTGTATCTAATATTATATAATCCAAATCTTCTAGCAAAGATACCTTTTTTATAAATTCTTTTTTCTGGGATTTTGTTATATCTGCAATTTTTGAAATTCCTCTTCCACCTGGAAGTAATTTTACTCCAAAAGGTCCTTGTATGATAACCTCTTCTATATTTTTATTCTTACATATGGCATCATATACACTATATTTAGGTAAGCATCCCATTAAAACATCGTCATTACCCATTCCCATATCTGCATCAAATATAAGTACATTTTTTTTCATCTTCTGTAGTGCTATAGATACATTTACTACAAAATTACTCTTTCCAACTCCCCCTTTTCCAGAAGTAACAGTTATTATCCTAGGCTTTTTACTGCTAGGTACTTTTTCTTTTCTTGCCTTTTTGTCCTCTTGAGCTAATTTTCTAAGCTCTTCAGCTTGGTCTAGCATATAATATCCTCCCCAAGTACAAGTTTAACTAATTCCTCTGTATTCATAACCTTTATATCTTCTGGAACATTTTGTCCTGTAGTAACAAAACTTATAGGTTTTTTTGCGGCTTGTAAAATATTTAATATAGATCCATAAGTAGATGTTTCATCTAATTTAGTTATTATCACATTATTATAATTAAGCTCCTTGTATCCCTCTACTATCACATCTATATCTCTATTTTTAGTAGTACAACTTATAACTAAATGTATATTGTCCGTATTTACCTTATCTATAAATGCCCTAAGTTCTGATATCTGCATCTTATTTTTACTGCTTCTTCCTGTAGTATCTATTAAAATCACATCACAGTCTGACATATTCTCTATAGCTTTTCCCATGTCCTTTATAGTAAATACTACTTGAAAAGGTATATTCATTATATCTGCATAAGTCTTAAGTTGTTCTACTGCACCTATTCTATAGGTATCTATAGTTATAAGTCCTACTTTTTTCTTTTCAATAAGAGAAAGCTTTCCTGCAAGTTTAGCAATAGTAGTAGTTTTTCCAACACCTGTAGGTCCAACTAATACTACTATGTTTTCAAGTGCTTTATCTTCTACTTTTATCATACTTGTAACTACTTCTTTTAACTTTTCCTCTTCATCCCTATCATCTTCTATTATATTTACTCCATTTAAAATTGTGCTCACTACTTTACTGTTAAAATCACTATTTTCAAGCTTTATCTGAAATGCACTTTTTCCTACATTTCCATAAGATCCTTTCATCATTTCATTTAACATGCCTTTCATCTGCTGCATTTCTTTTATAATAGAGTCATTATTTTTATCCACTATATTATTTTCATAATTACACTCTGATGTATTATAATTTTCTTTAGCATCATTATCTATAATTTTATCACCTTTTATATCATTACATAAGGTGTTATTTTTCATTTTATCATTTACAAGTTTTTTTATTGCTGCAATACTATCTTGCATATCTTCTTCACGGTTGTTTTGCTTTTTCTTGTTGTCTACAGCTGCAGTGACCTCTAAAATTTTTCTAGAGAAAAAACCTAATATGCCAGGTTTTCTTATTTTTCTCTGACTTATTATTACGGCTTCCTTCCCAAGTTCATACCTAATTCTCGTAATAGCTTCATTCATATTATTGACTTTATATCTTTTAATGATCATTATATTGAAACCACTCCTTCGGTTTTTATCTCTACATCATTTGGTATTTCATTTAATGATAATACATTTACCGATGGAAATACCATTTCAATTAATCTCCTGAAAGGTGCTCTTATATTAGGTGAAACTAAAATTATAGGTTGATTTTCATAAAAATAGACTGATTCTAGTAAACTTTTAATTGAATTTAATATCTTACTCGTAGTATCCGGATCTACTGCCGGGAAAGAACCCTGCATTGACTTTTGAATATTGCTCCCTATCAAATCCTCTAATTGTTTAGATAAAGTAACTACTGTTATAACTCCATTTTCATCTATAAGTGAATTGCATATACTTCTTCCTAATGCAAATCTAACATACTCTGTAAGTACTTCTATATCTTTTGTATTTCTTGAATTATCTGCAAGAGATTCCATAATAGTTACCATATCCTTTATAGAAACCCTTTCTCTTAAAAGATTTTGCAGCACCTTTTGAAGTTCTCCTATAGTAAGAAGGTCTGGTATGAGTTCCTCCACTACAGTAGGATATTTTTCCTTCACAGAATCCACAATAAGCTTAACTTCCTGTCTCCCAAGTAATTCATAAGAATGATTTTTAATTGACTCTGTAAGATGAGTTACCATAACCGTAGTAGGATCCACTACTGTAAGTCCTTTTATTTCTGCTTCTTCTCTTTGATCTTTATTTATCCATATAGCAGGGAGTCCAAAAGATGGTTCTGTAGTGCTTATTCCTTGAATATCACTGTTTGAATTAGTAGGGTCCATACATAGAAGCATATTTGGCATAAGCTCTCCTTTTGCAATTACTGTACCCCTTATTTTTATTACATAACTATTAGTATTTAACTGCAAATTATCCCTAATTCTAATTGGTTGAACTACTATCCCCATTTCAATAGCACACTGCCTTCTCACAGAGGTTATCCTCTGAAGTAGATCTCCTCCTGAACTCTCGTCTGCCAGTGGTATTAATCCATATCCTATTTCCACTTCCATAGGTTCCACAGATATTAAGTTCATTACATTTTCTGGTTCTTTATTTTCTATTTGAGTTATTTCCTGTTGTTTTATTTCCTGCTGCTGCATATTATGCTGCACTTCATCTTTATAAAGCATATATGCAGCTATCATACAAGCTACTGATAAAATTAAGAACGCTATATGAGGAAGACCAGGCACTATGGCTAGAAACAGCAGCACTGCACCTGCAATAGCAATTACTTTAGGGAATCCTGTCAACTGCTTAATAGCAAGAGTACCAAAACCTTCGGCACTTCCTGAACGGGTGACAAGTATACCTGAAGCTGTAGATATAAGTAGTGCTGGAACCTGAGATACAAGTCCATCACCTATACTAAGCTTTGCATAAGTTTGGGCAGCTTCAGAAGCCCCAAGTCCTTTAATTACTATACCTATTACAATACCTGCTATTACATTTATTACTACAATTAAAAGCGATGCAACAGCATCTCCTTTTACAAATTTAGATGCACCATCCATAGCTCCATAAAAGCTTGCTTCTTCTTGAAGTTTTTCTCTCTTATCTTTAGCACCTTTTTCATCAATTAAACCAGAGTTTAAATCTGCATCTATACTCATTTGTTTTCCTGGCATTGCATCTAAAGTAAATCTTGCAGAAACTTCCGCAACTCTGCCAGAACCATTTGTTATTACAACAAACTGTATGATAATTATAATCAAAAATATTATTACTCCTACTATATAATTGTCTCCCACTACAAAGCTGCCAAAAGCATTTATAACTTCCCCTGCATATCCATCTCTAAGTATAAGTCTTGTAGAGGATATATTTAAAGCCAATCTAAAAATTGTAGTTATTAAAAGTAAAGTAGGAAATATAGAAAATTGTAATACTTCCGTAGTAAACAAGGTTAAAAGTATAATTATTATAGATAATGTTATATTAAATGAAATCAATACATCTAAAAGTCCTGCGGGCATTGGAATTATAATCATAAACACTACTGTAATAACTACTAATGCCATTATTATATCTAAGTTATCTTTTAGTCTAAACTTTTTTTTACTTCTTTCCAAAATATCACCTCATCTTGTAAACCAACGCAAGTATTTCCGCCACTGCCTGATACATCTCAGCTGGTATTTCCATATCAATTTCAACTTCTTTATATATAAGCCTTGCAAGTGGCCTGTTTTCAATTATTGGCACATCATTGTCCTTTGCTATTTCTTTTATCTTAAGGGCTACAGCATCTAATCCCTTTGCCACAAGGACAGGTGCATTCTGCCCCTCTTCATATTTTAAAGCCACAGCAACATGAGTAGGATTTGTAACTACTACAGTAGCCTTTGGAACTTCCTGCATCATTCTTCGCATAGCTAATTCTCTCTGTTTTTGTCTTCTCTTGCCCTTTATTTGTGGATCTCCTTCATCTTGTTTAAATTCTTCTTTAATTTCCTGCTTTGACATCCTAAGGTCTTTATTATATTGATATCTTTGAAACATATAATCAAGAATTGCAATTATAAGCATAATTAAAGTTATTCTAAAAAATATACCCACAGCTAAGCTTCCTATAGCCTTTGCTACAGCCCTAGAGTCCAATTGACCTAAGTTCAATATATACATATAATTGTCTTTTATAAATTTGTACCCTACGTATCCTACTATAGACACTATAGCGGTATCCTTCAAAAGTTCCATGACAGACCTAGCAGAAAACATTCTTTTAAATCCACTTATAGGATTTAATTTTGAAAAGTCTGGTTTTAAAGTTTCAAAAGTTATAAGCCCTCTTGTTTGAACCATATTGGCCAATACTCCTATCGCAAGTATTGGAAGTGCTATAGGTAGAAAAACTATAGCTATTCTCCATATGGTTATAAACATTATTTTATTTACACTACTGTAATTAAGCGATGTATTTATATAGTCATTTAAAAAAGCTACCATTGTGGAACCAAGAGATGTTCCAACATATCCTCCTAGAACTGCTATAACTAAAGTTGATGCAAGCAGTGTCATAGTAAGTCCTATTTCCTTACTTCTAGCTATCTGACCTTTTTTCCTAGAATCACTTTTCTTTTTAGGAGTAGCCTCTTCTGTCTTATCATCTTTTGCAAATATCAAAAGCAGTGGCAATGCCTTATAAAGACCGTCTATGGAATTAGGTATAGCTGTAAATAAATTTTCTATTAATTTAAGAAAAATTGGAAGTGCAAAACAAAATGATGCAAACCCTATCAGTACTTTAACAGGCAGTCCCAATATCATTATATTTAACTGCGGAACTGTTCTAGCTATAAGTGACATTGTTAAATCTGTAAATAGGAGTATTAAAACTATAGGTATTCCTATTTGAATTGCAATGCCAAAATACTCTATGAAGGCTTTAAAAATTATATTAATTGAAGCTTGATTTAAAAAGAAACTTCCAAGTTTTATTACGCTAAAACTTTGAATTAAAGATTTTATAAGCATATGGTGTCCATCTACTATAAAGAAAATAACCAAACTAAACCAATAAAGTAAATGTTCAACTAAAGTAGTATTACTATTTGAAGTAGGATCAAACATACTAACCATAGCAAATCCCATTTGCATATCCATAAGATTTCCAGCTATTCTCACCATAGAAAAACACAAGCTAGTTAAAAATCCAAGGGTAAGACCTGCTGCTGCCTCATTTAAGCAATTCATTACAAAAAACATTGTATTATCTATACTGCTTATAGAAGAGTAATCTATACCTGGCATCAATATATATGCCATAACTACTGTTAGTCCCACTTTAACTACATTTGGAATTCCACTTGGGAAAAATATTGGAACCAATATGAAAAAAGAAAAAATTCTTATTGATACTAAAATTAAGGCGGTAAAATATAATGTATTTATCAATTTATTCCTCTCCAATTATACTTTGCAGCAATGTTCATTGTGTTATATGGGCTATATACGTAAAAATTCTCTCAGTAAAAGCTACAACCTGCTGTAACATCCAGCTTCCTGTAATAAGTCCTATTACAGCCACTGCAATAAGCTTAGGTACAAAAGTAAGTGTTTGCTCCTGTATCTGAGTAGTTGCCTGAAATATACTTATTATAAGACCTACCACCACTGAAACTATAAGTATGGGAGCTCCTACTATAAGTCCCGTTTGTACTGCATCTTTTATAATACCAATTACCATATTTTCACTCATTCAATTCACCTCATGAAAAACTTACAATTAAAGATTTTACAAGTAAATACCATCCATCTACCATTACAAATAAAAGTAGTTTAAATGCCAGAGATATCATAGTTGGTGGGAGCATGAACATTCCCATGGCCATAAGTACACTTGATACCACCATATCTATTACCATAAACGGTATATAAATTAAGAATCCTATTTCAAAGGCAGTTTTAAGCTCACTTATCATATAGGCCGGAACTACTACATAGAGTGGTGCATTTTGTCCATCTGCAGTAACCTTGTAATTTAATTTAGCTTGGTCTATGAATAACTGTAAATCCTTTTTATATGTCTGCTTAAGCATGAAACTCCTAATTGGTTTAGCCCCTTCATCTATTGCCTGCTGCTGGGTTATTTTATTTTGCATGTAGGGCTCAATGGCATTTGTATTCATTTTTGAATAAACAGGATACATAATAAAAATTGTCATGAATAGTGCAAGTCCAATCAAAATTGAATTTGGGGGGGACTGCTGTGTTCCCATAGCACTTCTTAAAAAACCAAATACCACTATAATTCTTACAAAACTCGTCATCATCATTACAAAAGATGGAAGCAATGTTATAACTGTCAGAAATATAAGCAATTTTATATTTTGTACATACTGCTGTGGAGTAGAAGTACCTGCATTATCCATAGATACATTTATATTTGGTATAGGCATCGTCTGTGATGCATCTGGAGCTGCATATACACTATGTGCTTTGAAAACAAGAATGACAAATATTAAAATTGAAATAGTTATAAAAATCTTTTTATCTCTTCTGTTCATCATTTATCTTCCTTTTTATCTATAAGTTTTTTTAAAGTTAACTTGCCACTTGCTCTTTTAACTAATTGCTCCATTCCTGATCTTGTATAAAAATCTTTTAAATTTTTATATTCTGGTATAGTACTTCTATTTTTGAACTCCGAAACTTCTTCTTCATTCAATTCATATATTATTTCAATTTTTCCTGATGCAGAAGATACAACATGCATTTTTTCTCCTATTTTTACTACAAGTAAACTATTTTCTTTTGACAGTTGCTCTCTTTCCATTATTCTTATAAATTTACCCTTTTGAACATTCTTAAGTTTTTCTCCACCATATTTTGCAGAAATATATATTAAAAAAATTACAAATAGAAGAGCTATTACTGTTCTAAAAATCATCCACATAAATTGTAAATCCATTTATATTCTCCTTTTTAGGATAAACTCATAAAAGTACTATTGAATTATAATGTCTGTGAAATATACATTGTTTAGCTGTCCCTTTTCCAGCATAGGATTTATTTTTTGAATTATTTCCAATTTTATATTGTTCATATTTTTAGCACTTATATCTGCTGCTTTCTTTGTTCTTAAAATTTCAATAACTGCATCAGTTACAATTGGTTTTTTTGCAGTCAATTCAGACGTAAGTTTTTTATCATTAAATCCCAGATAAACTGCAACCTTTAAATATCTATTTCCACCTTCATCTGCCAAGTTCACTGTAACCTCATCAAGTTGAAAAGTTTGGGAAGATACAACCTGATCTAATGAATTTACAACTGTTCCAGCAGTTTGTCCATTACTTACAATCTGCTGAGTATTAACCTGTTGTACAGTATTTTTAGCAGTGCTTTTTTTGTCTTTTATGAAATTATTATATCCAAAAAAGGCTCCTCCTGCTACCACTGCCAGTATTAATATACCTATAGCAATAATTTTAATTTTAGATGAACCTTTTTTTTCTGCTTTATTTTCCATAGTGTATCCCCCTTACTTAATAGTTAATAGTTAATAATTAATAATTATTAATTATTAATTATTAACTATTAATTATTAATTAATCAAAATTTCCTGTGTATATTTTTCTTTTATATTTTATTACTTTTTCTACTATTTCCTCATTAGATTCTTTTACTAAATATTTTTTGCCATTAGTTAAAGTTATTAAACTTTCAGGTATAGCCTCTAATTTTTCTATAGTATCTGCATTTATAATAAATTCTTTATTGTCGAGTCCAGTTAATTTTATCATAAAAACCCTCCTAAATGTACTGTTATATATTATATTATAATTCCAATTTGAGTTCATATGTACAATTTTTTCATTTAGCAGGAGTTAAAAACGTCATATTTATTCTAAAAAATAATTTTTTAGTGATAGGTGGCAATATTTCACTAACTTTGTCACCTATCACCTTTTACTAAAGATCACATAACAAAGAATAAATACTAGATTAATGATAATCATTATTTAAACTTTGATATTTGAACTTTAAGCTTTAATTATGTCTATCTCTTCAAATTAACCAAATCCTCTAGTATAGTGTCATCTGTAGTTATTATCTTTCCATTAGCTTGAAAAGCTCTGGTAGCTACTATCATATCTGTAAATTGTTGCGCTAAATCTACATTTGACATTTCAAGAGCTCCTTGATTAAGAGAACCATAATTTGTACCAGGGGTTCCATAAGCTGCATCACCTGAGTTTGGAGATGATTCATACAAATTTCCTCCATCCTTTACAAGACCCCCTTCATTTTGAAAAGAAGCTAGTGCTATTCGTCCCACCTGATGTGAACCAAGCGCAGTTTTTACAGTTATAATTCCCGTTGATGGCCCCACAGACCAAGAAGTAACCTTTTCATTATCCGCAGTAGTCTGATCTGCAGGAGCAGTATCAACTGCACCATCCTTAGTATAATACTGAGCAATTTGAAGACATTTGGGGGGTACAATATTACTAGTATCTGTTCCAGAAGCAGTATCTGTAATTGCACCAGTTTTATCATCTACATTATATCCCATAACGTGGTAACCATCTTGGGTCAAAAGATTACCTGCTTCATCTAAAGTAAAAGCTCCATCTCTTGTATAATAATAACTTTTACTAGTAGTATCACTAGCATTGCCGCCATTAGCATTGCTGACATCTCCGTCAGGGCTAACTACAAAATAGCTTCCTCCCTTATTCGCCATAAAATCCAAACTTCTATTTGTAGTTTGACTACTTCCTGCAGTAAAATCCGTATTTATCCCTGCTACTTTAACTCCAAGGCCACTTTGTCTCGCATTTATTCCTCCAAGACCGCCATCTACTGGTGCACTTGGATCAGAAAGATTTTGACTCAGCATATCTTCAAAAATCATATTTTTAGATTTAAAACCCGTAGTAGATGAATTTGCTATGTTATCTGATGTTACATTTAACTTTTGCTGATTTACTCTAAGTCCGCTAATTGCTGTATATAATGATGGTAACATATTTTTTCCTCCAATTTTTTTATTAATGTATTGTTGTTCTGCTTCTTTCACTCCACAGAACATGGCTTCCACTTGGGTCCAGCCACTTTTTATACTATTACTAAACTATCTATGTTAGTAAATACATTGTCGCTATTTGAATTCTTATCCAGTGCTGTAATTACTGTTCTATTTTTTATAGATATAATAAATATTGAATTTTTATAAAGCAATGCAGATTCACTACATCCTTTATTTTCTGCCTTATTTATGGCAGAATTTATATTTTTCATATCATTTTCATTTAAGTTTATATTTCTACTTCTTAGCCTTTCTGCAGCATGATTTGATATAGTAAAGCCTGAATCTTTATTAATTTCACTAGTTAAAGTATCCTTAAAGGATATTTTACTTTTAGAATCATTCAAATTATTTTTTATACTATTTTTCTCGTTACATACTGCTTTTAAATTTGCTGCAAAATACAACTTGCCATTAATAACCCTATAGCCCATAGATATTCACCTTCTTATCTATGAATTTTCTACATCTGAAACATCCTTAAAATCAAAATCCTTTGTACTTCCGTCTGAAAGTTTTACTTTTACTGTTATTCCACCAAATAGTCTTGATACTGATTGTACAACCCCGCTGTAATTATTTCCACTGGAATCTTTATCATCTAAATTAACCTTTTTTCCTATAAGTGAAGTTGCATTTAACAACATATTACTACTAACAGTGAAATTAGTTGTATCTCCTAAATCAACAATCTTTTCTGCATCATCTATATTGAACTTTTCATATTTATCAACCATATTTCCATCTTTGTCTTTTTCCTGTCCCATAAGCACATTAAGCTCTATATCATCTCCATCTTTAATAACTCCAACTACCTGTCCACTTACATTATTTCCCTGGTCATCTGTATCACTAAAGGTCACATATTTATTCATAAGTGAGTTTGCAGTCCCCATCTTAGTTGAACTATTTAAGTTTGCCATCTGTTCTAGAGATGAAAATTGTGCCAGCTGACTTATATACTGAGTTGAACTTTGAGAATCACTGCTAGTTGGATCCTGATTTGCAAGCTCTGCAGATAGTATTTTTAAAAACATATTTTTATCTATGTCATTATTCTTTTTAACTACTTTAGTTCCATTTGAAGTATTATTTGAAGTATTATCGGTAGAAATAGGATAAGAATAACTTTTCTGATTGGTACTATTGTTATCTGTACCTGATGCCGGATCAATAGCCATTTTTTTCCTCCTTTATTAAATTTAAAACTAGGCCAGCATATTTACGTTGCTGTCACTGTAATAGTCATTTTTCTCTGGATCATCTTCCTCCTGTATGCTATTTACAGTTAAAGTTCTATTTCTTTTTTCATTATCTTGATTCTGTCTTCCATTATCTCCATTTTTGAAGAAAGTTGTGTCTTCATGATATAAGTTCAATGAAAAGCTCTGGACTTTTATGTCATTATTCTGAAGCTTATTTGACAAATCCTGCATATTTGAATTTAAGAGATTATAGGCATCTTTGTTTGAAGCTGTGAGAACTGCTTTCATCTTTCCTTCTTCCATAACAAGATTTATAGTTATATCTCCCAATTCCCTAGGGTTAATTTTAACAGTTAACTGTTTCACATTATTTAAATCCATATACTTAAGTGTTTTTATCATATCTGAATTAAAAGTAGCTTTATTTAAATTAAGACTTTGAGCATCAGTAGCATTTACAAGTATATTTCCTCCCTTGACGTTATTAAATTGCGTCATAAAGTTAACTGCTTTAGAAATTTTATTGTCCTTAGTATCTTCTCCATCACTGCCTAGTATTTTATTCAATATATCAGTGTTTTTACTGTTACCACCTGTAGAATTTTTATTACCATTTGAAGAATTTTGAAGAGAACTACCTGTTGTATCTAAATTCTCTATCATTTGTCTATTTTGGCTTATAATTTGGAATAAATTATTTGTTGATACATTCTTTCCCGAATTTAAATTGTCTGCTAGTTTTGGATTTAACTTTTGTAAAAGTTCAGTGTATATTTGAGATTTTAAATCACTTATATCATTTCCAGATGAATTTGACATAACATTAGATAACTTGGACATAATATTATCTGCTATTTTTTTAGAAAGCTTTTGAGTAAGTTGTCCACTTTTATCAAATTTATTTAGAATATCCACTAGGAAATCAAGTTTCTTATCTAATGTCTTATTTAAGACATCTTTAACGTTACCTGATACATCTTTATTTGAAGTATCACTAAGACTTTTAGATATTTCCTGATTTAAACTAGATTGTAGAGAATCTCCATTTGTTGAAACATTTGAAATTTCACTGCTTAATTCTTTGGTTACCATATTTAGAAAATCATTGGATTTACTTTGAATACCCTGATTATTTCCAAATAGCAAACTTAAAAGTGAAAGTACACTGTTCTTATCTATACTGCCATCTTTAATCTTCTGTTTAATATCTGCTATCTCCTCATCTGTAAATCCAGCTTTCCTTAAATAAGTTTCAATTTTAGAATCATCATTTTGTTCATTATCTACAGCATTTTTATTTTCGCTATTGGAATTTGATGATTGTACCTTTGTTGTATTTTTATCCACACTTACGTTATTATTTTTATCTATAGATTCATTAGATGCTTTATACGTAGTGTCTTTAGTATCAACCTTATTGTTATCATTACTGCTGTTGGATTTAACAAAAGAAGCAAAGCCATTATTTTCACTTGAAGAACTTGATTGAACTTTTGGTGACTGTACATTCATAGAAGACATGAAATTTAATCCATTTACGTTCATTTATTTCACCTCCTTTCAAAATAAAAAATTATTAGGCGTTTGCGAAACGCTGTAACCCGCATAAATGCGGGATATTTTTTGTCGTAAAATAAAATAACTCCTCACTGATTTATGGTAAAATTGAATTGTAAAGAAACAAAATCACCATATACCTCAGAA
>NZ_LROR01000027.1:0-64753 GCF_001675205.1 Clostridium coskatii
CGTTGTAAAAATAATCCTGCGAATAAGTTTGAGTTTTAAAAATGCTGTGCAGAATTGTAAGTAAAATTTGACCTTATACTAGAAGATATGATGTCAAAATTGAAAACACCTTTAAAAACTTTTTTATGAGTCTTAGTGAAGTATTTTAGAAAATCTTAGGAGTTTAGCTATGTTTGAGGTACGAGTTTAGCTAAACTCCTTTAGATTTTCAAAATACCGAACTCTAGACTTACTAAAAGTTTTTATGGTGTTGAAATTTGACAGCATAGCCCTAGTATATGTCATTTTTTACTACAATGCTTAAATCTATAAAAATGGATTATACATTTTTTCTTCTTTGATAGAAGTTTTAGAACCATGACCTGGAAATACAACCATTTCATCTGGTAAAGTCATAAGCCTATTTTTTATACTGTCTATGATTGCATTAAAGTCTCCTCCTGTAAAGTCAGTTCTTCCTACAGATCTTTTAAAAAGTGTATCTCCTGTAAACACCATGTTTTCTCCTAAGAAGCTTACTCCACCAGGTGTATGTCCAGGTGTATAAAGTGCTTTTAACTTTATATTTCCAAATTCAAACACCTGGTTATCTTCAATATATATGTCAACTTCATCTATAAGCTTTCCATACATAAGTTCTCTTGATTTCATCATGTTATAGTCTTCTCTGCTTATTGCTATAGGTGCATTATATTTATTTCTTATTTCCTCAGCTGCGCTCGTATGATCTGCATGACCATGAGTTAGCAATATATATTCTACTTTTGTCTTTGAAGCATCTATAGCATCTATTATATCTTTTACATCATCACCAGGATCAATTACTACAGACTTACCCTCTTTTTCATCTGCCAATATATAACAATTAGCTGCATATACCCCTACTATGACTTTTGTCAGTTTCATAAAAATACCTCCTTATCTTTTCCTTTACTTTGATAATTAAAACTTCTTCTTGCTGTCTATCATAATAGTGACAGGTCCATCATTTTCTATACTCACTAACATATTTGCACCAAATTTTCCTGTCTCAACCTTGCCTACTAAATTTCTGCATTGATCTACAAATTTTTCGTATATTTTCTCGGCTTCATCCCCACCCAATGCTTCTATAAAACTGGGTCTTCTGCCTTTTCTACAATCTCCATATAAAGTGAACTGGGAAACTATAATTATTTCTCCGTTTACATCCAGTAAGGACTTATTGAGCTTTCCATTTTCATCTTCAAATATTCTGAGGTTCAATATTTTGTCCCTCATATAAATTATATCCTCATCTGTATCTTCTTTAGATATTCCAAGTAGTACATTTAACCCCTTTTGTATTTGTCCTATAACCTTTCCTTCCACTTCAACTTTAGAGCTATTGACTCTTTGAACTACTGCTCTCATAATAACATATCTCCTTAATTTTTGGTTCTATAAACCTGAATAACGCCCTCTAATTTTCTAAACTTTTTCATTACATCCTTTAAGTCATCTACATTTGATATTTTTAATTTTATATCTATAACAGCCAATCCATTTTTTACTGGCTTAGCATTTACAGCATAAAGTGCAGTCTTACTATTACTTATAACTTCCATAGATTCAGCCAAAAGTTTTCCCCTATCTTCAGCTTCTATTTTAATCTGAGCAATATACTCTGCTCCTTTTGGTCTTCCCCAGGAAACTTCAACCACCATGTTATCTTTATTCTTTAATAGGAATTCTGCATTTTTACAATCTTTTCTATGGATTGATACTCCTCTTCCCTTTGTTATATATCCTATTATGTCATCACCTGGAACAGGATTACAGCACTTGGCAAATCTAACCAATACATTGCTTTCACCCTTTACTATTATCCCTGGAGATTTTTTCTCTGCTTTATGAGACTTACCCATAGGTTGATCCAGATTCTCTTGAATCTTCTTCCAGTCAATTTCATCCATTTTTGAAGTTTTCATATAAATATCTTTTATTCTTGAAACTATAGTAGAAGAGGTTACAGCACCAATTCCTACAGAAGCATACAAGTCATCTGCAGAATTCATATTATACCTTTTAAGAACTGTATCTAGGATTTCCTTCTTAGCAATTTCCCCAAAATTATATCCTTGCTTTTTTGTTTCCTTTTCAAGAAGGTCCTTTCCTTTTACTATATTCTCTTCTCTTTTTGCCTTTTTGAACCAGGATCTTATCTTGCTTTTTGCCTGATTACTTTTCGCCATATTTAGCCAGTCAATACTTGGACCTTTGGGTGTACTTGATACAAGCACTTCTACAATTTCCCCTGTTTTCAAATGATAGTCAAGAGGTACCATCTTACCACTTACTTTTGCACCTATACAACTATTTCCTATCTCAGTATGTATCTTATATGCAAAATCTATAGGGGTTGCTTCATAAGGTAAATTTATTACCTTTCCATTTGGAGTAAATACAAATACCTCATCTGAAAACAAATCTATTTTAAATCTTTCCATAAACTCTTCTGCATCTGAAGTTTCTCTCTGCCACTCAAGTATTTCTCTTAACCAGGTAAGTTTCTTATCTATATCATTTGCTGTATCAACGCCCTCCTTATATTTCCAGTGAGCTGCTATTCCATATTCTGCTGTTTTATGCATTTCAAAAGTTCTTATCTGTATTTCAAAAGGTTTGCCTTGAGGCCCTATAACTGTAGAATGTAGTGATTGATACATGTTTGGTTTAGGCATAGCAATATAGTCCTTAAATCTTCCTGGCATAGGCTTATATATTGTATGTGCTATTCCCAGTGCAGCATAACAATCCTTTACTGTATTTACTAAAATTCTTACAGCAGTTAAATCAAAAATTTGATCTATAGTTTTATTTTTCTTTACCATCTTTCTATATATACTATAAAAATGCTTTGGTCTTCCTTCAATGTCTGAATCTATTCCCGACTTTTTAAGGTTATCTTTTAATTGAGATATTATTTCATCAATATATTTTTCTCTTTCTACTCTTTTTTCAGCAATTTTTCTAACTATAAAATAATATTCATTTTGATTTATATACCTAAAGGCTAAATCCTCAAGTTCCCATTTAATTTTAGACATTCCAAGCCTATGGGCAAGAGGTGCATATATGTCAAAAGTTTCTTTTGCTTTTTCTTTCTGTTTTTTCACAGGCATGTATTTAAGTGTTCTCATATTATGAAGTCTATCTGCTAATTTTATAAGTATTACTCTTATGTCATCTGCCATTGCAAGGAGCATCTTTCTAACGTTATCAGCTTGCTGCTCTTCCTTAGTTTTACATTCTATTTTACCTAATTTAGTAACACCTTCTACTAAGTTTGCAACTTCTACACTGAATTCCCTTTCTATGTCTTCATAGCTAAATTGCGTATCTTCTATTACGTCATGAAGGAGTCCTGCTACTATGGTGCTGGTATCGAGTCCCATTTCTACCAATATATAAGCTACTTCTACAGGATGGCTTATATAAGGTTCTCCCGATTCCCTTTTCTGTTTTTTATGAGCTTCATCGGCAAAATAATAAGCCTTTTCTACTATTTTTTTATCTACATTATTACAGTTTTTATCTATTAACTCCATTAATTTTTCTAACATACCGATACTCCCTAAAATCAATGGCTGGTTTAACAAACCAGCCATTATTTTTTACTAATATTATATTATATACTAAAAAAACTTGCAATTTGAAATTTTATATATCCTAAACATTATATTTAGTAAGAGAAATTACATCATAGCCTTCTAATTTTTCCCTGCCTTTTAAATCCGTCAATTCTATAACAAATCCTATAGTAACAACTTCCCCACCTGCTTGTTCTATAAGTTTCACCACAGAAGCAGTAGTGCCACCTGTTGCAAGCAAGTCATCAATTATTACCACTCTATCTCCCTTTTTTATTGCATCTTTGTGCATTTCAAGTATATCACTGCCATATTCTAAGTCATAACTAACACTAAAAGTATCATAAGGCAACTTTCCCTTTTTTCTTATAGGAACGAAACCTGCACCTATGGCATAGGCTATAGGTGCTCCAAATAAAAATCCTCTTGCTTCAGGCCCTACTACTACGTCAATATGTTTATTTTTTAAATATCTAGCTATTTTATTTACTGTATGCTTAAAAGCTGTTTTATCCTGCAGCAAAGTAGTTATATCTTTAAAACTTATTCCTTCCTTTGGAAACCCATCTATTACTCTTATTTTATCTTTTAAATCCACCTGTAATCCCCCCTAAAAATAACTTAATCATTCCAATAGAAACCTACTTTACAATTATATATTAAATATTGATACATATTCAAGTTTAAGATATTTTACCTTTATATAATCTCATTTTTCAAATATTTAGCTATTTGTTCTGCCCTATCCATATTTTCAGTTATAAAAAGCTCTACTGCAATCCTTGCATTATCTATATATCTCTTGTTCTTAATTGAGCACATCATTTTATTTGACAATTCACGTACATTCTCTATATTCACACTAGAAATATCATTCACTTTAAGTAGTGCCCTTACTCCATAATTATTTGTACATTTTAAATAATACATACCTTCATTTACCATTATCTTATTTTCACCAGTTATATCAATTCCCCGAGAAAAAATACCTAAAGCTACAAGATCTAAATACTTACTTATGTACTTCATATCATAATACATTGATATAGCCTGAGATAACTTAAAGGTAACACCTACCGCTGTTAAATCTTTAAATGGATATGTACACTGCTTCTGATTGGGATTTACAATAATGGCTTTCGGCAAAATTTCCCCAGATTTATGGTAATCTGTTATTATAACATCAATACCCAAAGTTTTGCATAACTCTATCTGTGAAACGCTTTGAATTCCACAGCCAGCTGTTATTATAACCTTTGCACCTAAAAATTTTATGTGGTTTTTTATTATATCTGACTTTATACTATAATCATTAATTTTATCAGAGATAAAATATTCTACATCTGCATTTAAATATTTTAACACTAATAACATAAGTGACACCGAAGTTATACCATCCAAGTCACATGTACCATAAATTACAATTTTTTCTCTCTCATTTACTGCTTTTATTATTCTTTTTAAAGCTTTCTCCATATCCTTTAAAAGAAAAGGGTTATTCATACCTAAAAAATTAAAATCCTGTATATTATCTTTTTGCCTCTCCATAATAAAATCCTCCAAATTTATCGAAAGCACTTATATTATAAATGATATTGTCTTCTATTACAAATACATTATAGTTAGATTATGTGCAATAAAAAAATCCAGAGTACCAATATACTCTAGATTTTTTATTTTATCATATTTAATGTATATTTTATAGCTTATTCACTTACTGTATGCAACTTTTTTTTATTTCGAAGCATATGTTTCTTTATAATTACCCAACACGGACTAGCTATGCATATAGAAGAGTAACATCCTGTAATTATTCCTATAAGTATCGGTTCTGAGAAAACTCTTACAGAAGGTACTAAAACATATACTGCTGTCAATGTTATTACAACAGTCAATACTGTATTTATAGATCTTGCCAATGTCTGAGTTACACTGGCATCTGCAACTACTATAGGTTCCTGTCCTCTCATGTATTTTTGATTTTCTCTTATTCTATCAAAAACAACTATAGTATCATGGACAGAATAACCTATAACCGTAAGGGCTGCTGCTATAAAGTTAGAGTCTATAGGGACTCTAAGTACTGCGTATACAGAAAGCATTACAAGCACATTATGAGTTAATGATATAATAGCTGCTATACCAAAACTTAACTCAAACCTTATACCTATATATATAAACATAGCTATAATTGCCACTATAACAGCTTGCAGAGCTTTGGTCCTTGTTTCTTGGCCTATAACCGCACCTATATTTTCTTGATTCGTCAAACTACTTTTTTTATACTTTGCCTTTACAGCTTTTACAATATTACTAACATCATTATTGCTTAAAGTAGCAGCCTTTATAGATATAGACTTATTATCTACTTTATTGGATTGAAAATCACCGGAGTATTTCTTTACTATATTATCTACGTCCTGTTTATTAAAATCCTGACCCACATTTATTTCAACTACTGTACCACCTTTAAAATCCAGTCCATATTCAAGACCTTTAGTAGCCATAGTAAATATTCCAATAGCAATTATTATAAGGGATATAGTAAACCATATTTTTCTTTTTTCAATAATCTTATACATATTACTTTACTACCCCCTTTCTAAAGTCATGCACACCAAAGGTTCCAATTGTCTCCTTATGGTTAAACCAACCCATATTAGCTAGTAACTTCATAAGAGTTCTAGTTACCGTTATAGCCGTAAACATACTCAAAATTGTACCTATAATAAGGGTAAGTGCAAATCCTTTTACAGAACCTGTACCAATATTATAAAGGACACATCCTGAAATAATAGTAGTTATATTTGAATCCAGTATTGAAGTCATGGCTCTTCTAAATCCCGCATCTACAGAGGCCCTAATGGATTTACCGCTTTTAAGCTCCTCTTTAGTTCTCTCAAATATAAGTATATTGGCATCTACTGCCATACCTACTGTTAACAAAAACGCTGCAATACCAGCTAATGTCAAAGTTACATTTACGTTGGCAAAAGCTGCTAAAACTATATATACATATAGTACAAGTGCTATATCTGCAACAAGTCCAGGTAATCTATAATATAAAAGCATAAATATCATTACTAGACCTATACCTATCTTACCTGCTAATATACTAAGTGGAAGTGCATTAGCACCAAGAGAAGCTCCTACAGTTTTAACCTGCACTGGTTTTACAGTAACTGGAAGTGCACCTGATTTTATCAAATTTGCCTTTGTTTGAGCCTCTTTCATGGTCATATGGCCACTTATAATAGCTCTACCATCCGTTATATGTGCATCTACTTTCGGATCTGACAATTTATCCTTATCTAAATATATTGTAATTACTTGACCCATAAATTTTTGAGTAGCATCTGCAAACTTCTGAGCACCTGATTGATTTAACTCTAGATTTATTTCACCTTGACTGCCATTTTGAGGGTCAATAGAAGCTGTAGCATTTTTCACATCCTTACCTGTAAGTATAGTTTTGTTGTCTGGCCCAACAAACTTAAGATCACCAGTTTTTGCTACACCATCTACTACTTCTTTTGCATCAAATTTTCCAGGTATATCAATTCTTATCCTGTCTTTTCCTTCTCTTACAGTCGTAGTTTCACTTACTCCTAACTTGTTAACCCTTTGTGAGATCATGTCTACAGTTCTATTTACAGTATCTTGATCCACATTTTTAGACTGTATTTCTTCAAGTACAGAAACTCCACCTTGAAGATCAAGTCCTTTATTTATTACTTGGCTAAATGGCTTTAATTTATATCCACCAAAAGTTACTCCATATGCTCCCGTATAAGCTAAAAAGCCTATTAAAATTATGCATAGAAAGAAAACTACGGTACTTTTCGCCTTAGATTTCATTTTTATCCTCCTTCGTCAATAACCAACTACCTCTTATCCTCACCTATTTACATTAGCAATTATATTACTTAAGAAAAACACCGTCAATACACATATTACAAATAAAGTAATATGATGTATTAAGTTTTTGTAAATGTTATTACTATTTTTTCAAAATTCTACTTTTAAGTGCAATGGCACACTCAATTCTCTTTTTCTGCATTTTGCATCCAAGACTGTAAGGTATGTTCATATCCTTATTGAAATTGTAATTATTAGCCTGACATCCGCCGCTGCAGTAAAATCTTGCCCAACATTTCTTACATTCAGGTTTGTTATATATGTGGGCAGCCTTAAATTGTTTAGAAATATCCTGCCTTAGGTTATCAATATCACTTAAATTTCCCATTTTAAAAGCTTCATTACCTACAAATTGATGACAAGGATATATATCTCCATCTGGTGTTATAGCTACATACTCATGTCCTGCCCCACATCCTGATATTCTTTTATATACACAAGGACCGCCTGCAATGTCTATATTAAAATGGTAAAACTTAAACTTTCCTCCTTCCTTGTTTCTTCTAATCATTTCCTCATATAATTTATCATATTGTTCATAAATAATCGGAAGGTCTTCTTCTCTAAGAGACAATGGATCATCCTCTGGAAGTACTACGGGTTCCACAGATATTTCATCAAATCCCTGATCTGCAAGATATTTTATATCTTCGAAGAAATCAATATTATTTCTAGTAAAAGTTCCTCTAGCATAGTATTGCTTAGACTTGTCCCTTATTTTTACCATCTTTTTTATTTTAGGAAGTATAGAGTCAAAACTTCCTGTACCATCAACCCTAACTCTTACTTTGTCATTTACTTCTTTTCTTCCATCAATACTTAGTACTATATTTCCCATGTTTTTATCAAGATAATCCATTATCTCATCATTTAACAGGGTAGCATTAGTAGTCATTGTAAATCTTATATTTTTGTTGTGCAGCTTTTCCTGCTTCTTAGCATACTCTACGATTTCCTTTACTGCATCAAAGGCCATAAGTGGTTCTCCACCAAACAAGTCAACCTCTATATTCTTCCTAGGTCCCGATTTTTCTATAACAAAATCAATAGCCTTTTTTCCTATTTTTGCAGACATGAGTTTTCTGCGTCCTTTATACTCACCTTCATCTGCAAAACAATATTTGCATCTCAAATTACAATCATGGGCAATATTAAGGCATAATGCTTTTATAAATGAAGGTTCACTCTCATGCTTTTTTGCAATTCCTTCATATAAATCTTTAGAATACAACATTTCTTTTTCAATTAGCTGTTGTATCTCACCATAAGCCTCCACAACTTCTTCTCTTTTATATTTATCATTAAGAAGTTCTACCACTTTTTCAAGTTCTGGCAGTCCTTCATCATCTAAAATATCATATACTAGTTCATCAATTTCATGAAGTGCACCAGAGTTTACATCTATAACATATCTATATCCACCCTGGACAAATTTATGAATATTAGCCAAATTGTTCTCCTCCTAATAAAAGTGTATAATTTTTCATTATATAAATTTTAGGCAGTAACTATTTTGTTACTGCCTAAAATTTATATTAGTTTTCACAAGCTAAATTGGCAACTGTGCAAGAAGTTTTACATGCTGATTGACATGAATTAGCACATTCCTTACATCCTGGTTTTTTTAAACTTTCTTTTATATTAGCATTATTTAAAGTTTTTATATGCTTCATTCTCTAAGCTCCTCCAATTAATAAAGTTATCTGTTTGATTATAACATAAAGCTATAATAAAATAAAGTTGTCCATTAAATACGAAGTCTAAGAGATTCTCATAAGTTAATTGCGATCATACCTGATAAAGCTCCTACTATAAGGTCAAGTAGCAATCGTTTTACTCCATAGGAACTTATAGCTGCAGAGTTTCCAGAAATTATAGAAACTACATACAGTATAAGCAAATATAAAAGAGTTACTCCAATACCCACAAGCCATCCTTTTTTACCTATTCTTCGCACTGCATAAATAACTCCATACATTATACTAAGTATGTTTGTAATAACGTAAAATATGTACCTTACTCTTGAACCTATATCTACAAAAGTCATTATAACTGCAAAAATTAAAAGTAAAATAACTGTAATTATAAAACCTCTAAGAACTCCTTCCACTGCAGAAAGGTAATTACTACCTTTTTCCAAATCAAAGCACCTCCCATCTAATAGTATTTATGTAGATAAAAGGTGCTTTATACCTAATTTTTAAACTTCTTTTTTTTCTTCCTTTTTTTCCTCTATTTTCTTAGAAGAACTTTCTTGACTTTTAGGTTCAGATAGAATATTTAGTACTCCTGTTTTATCTAACTTTATTCTTACTCTATCCGGTCCTGTTTGAATAGTTATATTTCTGTCCTGGATATTTACAACTTTTCCTATTATGCCACCCTTAGTCATAACTTCATCATTAACCTTAAGGCTTTCAAGCATTGCATTATATTTCTTTTTTCTCTTGCTTTCTGGTAGAAATATAAGTAAATAAAAGATTACTACTATAAATAAAAGTGGTGCTAATCTAACCAATGAATCCAATTTTTTCACCTCCTTTTTTTAACAGAGTTTTAATTTTATTGATTCCATTGTTCAAGCTTTTCCTTTTTATATTTAGGGAAATAGTCTCCATCAATAGAATCTCTTATTTCTTTCATTAAATTATTATAAAAATACAAATTATGAAGCACACATAACCTCATAGCAAGCATTTCTTTTGCCTTAAACAAATGTCTTATATATGCCCTAGTGTAATTTTTACAAGTAGGACACTGGCATCCTCTGTCTATAGGGGAATCATCCAGCTGATATTTAGCATTTAAAAGATTTATTTCTCCCTCTGATGTAAATACATGAGAATGCCTTCCATTCCTAGCAGGAAGTACACAATCAAAGAAATCTACTCCTCTTTCTACTGCTTCAAGTATGTTTGCTGGGGTTCCAACTCCCATCAAATATATAGGCTTATCCTGTGGAAGGTGAGGAACTACTTTTTCTATAATTCTATACATTTCCTCATGAGTTTCCCCTACAGCTAAACCCCCAATAGCATATCCGTCTAAATTCATCTCACTTATTATTTTAGCGTGCTCTATTCTTATATCATCGTAGACACCGCCCTGGTTTATACCAAACAGCATCTGCTTATTATTTATAGTATCTGGCAAAGAATTCAATCTATCCATTTCAACTTTACATCTTTTGAGCCATCTTGTGGTTCTTTCAACAGAACGCTGAACATAATCTTTGGGAGACGGATTTTCTATGCACTCGTCAAAAGCCATAGCTACAGTAGATGCCAAATTACTTTGAATTTGCATACTCTCTTCAGGTCCCATAAATATTTTACTTCCATCTATGTGTGAATTAAAATATACTCCCTCTTCTTTTATCTTTCTAATCTTTGACAGAGAAAACACCTGAAATCCTCCAGAATCAGTTAAAATAGGTCTATCCCAATTCATAAATTTATGTAATCCACCAAGTTTTCTTATTATCTTATCTCCAGGTCTTAAGCTTAAATGATAAGTATTTGAAAGTTCCACCTGGCATCCAATTTCTTTTAAATCGCAGGTAGAAACTGCTCCTTTTATAGCTGCCAAGGTACCTACATTCATAAAAACTGGAGTTTGAACTACTCCGTGAGGTGTAGTAAATTCACCTCTTCTAGCACTTCCCTGTTTCTTTAGTAATTTATACATTCAAACACCTCAAATCTATTTTAAGAACATAGCATCTCCAAAGCTAAAAAATCTATATTTTTCTTTAACTGCACAGTTATATGCATTTAGTATTTTTTCTCTTCCACAAAGCGCACTTACAAGCATTATGAGTGTAGACTGGGGTAAATGAAAATTTGTTATAAGTTTATCTACTACTTTATATTTATATCCAGGATATATAAATATATCCGTCCAACCAGACTGTTCCCTAACTTTTCCGTTTTCATCTCCAATGGTTTCAAGTGTTCTACAGGAAGTAGTCCCCACTGCAATTATGCTTCCTCCTTTTTCCCTGGTTTCATTTATCATATCTGCAGTTTCTTTCGTCATACAGTAATACTCTGAATGCATATTATGTTCTTCTATATTTTCAACCTTTACAGGTCTAAAAGTTCCAAGTCCAACATGTAAAGTCAAGAACGCAAGTTTTATCCCTTTATCCTCTATTTTTTTCAGCAATTCCTTAGTAAAATGAAGACCTGCTGTAGGGGCTGCTGCAGAACCCTCTTCTTTAGAATACACTGTCTGATACATTTCCTTGTCCTCTAATTTTTCTTTTATATATGGAGGCAGAGGCATTTGACCAAGCCTATCTAGTACTTCTTCAAATATTCCTTCATATTCAAACTTAACAATTCGATTTCCATCTTCTTTCACTGAAACTATTTCTGCCTTAAGTTCTCCATCTCCAAAGTCAAACCTACTTCCTACCTTAGCTCTTTTTCCAGGCTTAACTAAAGTTTCCCAGGTGTCATCTGCATTTCTCTTTAGAAGTAAAATTTCCATTTTACCACCACTGCCTTCTTTTGAACCTATAAGCCTTGCTGGCAAAACTCTAGTATCGTTTAATACAAGGCAGTCACCTGGATTCAAATAATCCAATATATCTTTAAATACCTTATGCTCTATATCACCAGTTTTTTTATCAAGCACCATAAGCCTAGCTTCATCCCTTTGCATTAAAGGATGCTGTGCAATTAATTCCTCTGGTAAATAAAAATCAAAATCTGTAACTTTCAATATTTTCACTCCATTCATCTTGTGTAAATCACATTTTGTCGTCGAACAATGAAGACTGGTTAAAATTTTTTTTAGAATTTGTACTTCTCTTTCTGTTAAAATGTCTATAAGCACTGTCCGATGCCACTCTACCTCTTGGGGTTCTTATTATAAAACCTTTTTGGAGTAGATAAGGCTCATACACATCTTGTATAGTATCTAACTCTTCTCCTATAAAATAGGCTAAGGTTTCTATCCCCACAGGTCCTCCATTAAAATTATCAATTATAGCTTTTAATATTTTATTGTCTATGCTATCAAAACCTTCGTTATCAACTTCCATCAATTCAAGAGCTGCTTGACTCGTTTTAACGTCTATTATACCATTTCCCTTAACCTCGGAATAATCTCTAACTCTTTTTAATAATCTGTTTGCAATTCTAGGTGTTCCCCTGGACCTTTTTCCTATTTCAAAAGCTGCATCCGTTTCTATTTTTACTTTAAGTATATCAGCTGATCTTACTATGATTTCACTGAGTTCATCTTCTCTATAAAACTCCATAGGACATAGTACTCCAAACCTATCCCTTAGTGGCGCTGTTAAAAGTCCCACCCTTGTAGTAGCACCTATCAAAGTGAATTTAGGTAGGTCCAATCTTATAGACTTTGCTGCAGCTCCCTTTCCTATAACTATATCTAGTGCATAATCCTCCATAGCAGGATATAATATTTCCTCTACACTTCTATTTAACCTGTGTATTTCATCTATAAAAAGTACATCCATATCATTTAAACTGGTAAGTATTGCAGCCAGGTCTCCTGCCCTTTCTATAGCTGGTCCAGAAGTAATTTTTAGGTTTCCTCCCATTTCCACAGCAATTATATTAGCAAGAGTAGTTTTTCCAAGACCTGGTGGTCCATAAAGAAGTACATGATCTAGTGCTTCCTTCCTATTTCTAGCGGCCTCTATAAATATCTTTAGTTTATCTTTTACCTTTTTCTGCCCTATATATTCATTGAGTCTCTTAGGTCTCAAACTATACTCATTTTCTGTATCCTCTTTAATGTTAAGGGGGGTAACTATTCTATCTTCCATACTATCACCTAACCTAATTCATTAAAAATTTAAGAGCTTTCTTTATCATATCCTCAGTAGAACTTTCTTTTGTTTTATCTATGGAAGCTAAGGCTTTATTTCCTTCCTTTTCCGAATATCCAAGTGCTATAAGAGCCTCCAAGACCTCAGAAGTATTTTGAGTTGCATTTATATTGTCAATATCATCCTCACTATTCGTAAGTTCACCTACATCTATCTTGTCTTTAAGTTCAAGTATGATTCTTTGGGCAGTTTTCTTACCTATTCCAGGTGCCCTTACCAAATTTTTTTCATCTTCAGATATTATAGCATATTTCAAATTATTTACGTCACTTATGGATAAAATCGAAAGTGCTGCTCTTGCCCCTATACCATTTATAGTAAGTAAAAGTTTAAACATACTCAATTCTTCTTTAGTTAAAAAGCCATACAATCCTATAAAATCTTCTCTCACTATCTGCTGCAAATACAACACTATATTTTCTCCTACCTTTGGAGTTTTTGCAATCGTACTGCCAGATGTATTTATTTTATAGCCAATTCCATTATTCTCAACTACTATATAATCTTTATTTACACCTTTATATATTCCCTTTATGTATTCATACATCTAAAATTCCTCCAAAATATCGAGACTTATTAAAATTAAGCAAAGCGTTATATTGTAACATATAATACTTTATCATTTTAAGTACTTTAGTTCAAGTACTGCAATTCACAATATGGAATTTGTTAAATAACAAATAATGATACTTTTTTCACTAACGTCAAAAAATATAGAAAAAGCCTCAAAGGCTATTATTCATAGTCTTCAAGGCGTGATTCTGCTTCATCTCTTGTATTACACTCAAAGTATTTATCTCCCTTAGTTAAAAGCCTTATATCTTCTTCTTTTAATTTGCTTGTCTTTATATCAGTTACATCTCTCTTTTCATTTTCTATAAACATATTCCCCTGATTGTCTGTCTTATATATAGCAATTAGACCATTCTTTATTCCAAGTACATATTTATTAGGCTCATATTTATCCACTTCTTTTACAAGTACTACTTCTTTTGCACCGAACTTATTAACCTTATATCCAGCAGTCTTGTATATATTTTCAACTTCATTTTTGCTTTTACCTGCTAATTTTCCAGCCAATTCTTCTTTTTCCGTCTTAAGTTCTCCACTTTTATTATATTTTATTTTAAATATAATTTTAGCTTTTTCAGGAACAGTTGTACTTATATTAGAATTTGTGTTTACAGTGTCATAAGTTTTATTTCCTTGTCTAACCTGTTTTATTTCTCTATTCATATTTACATTTTGAAATCCAACTACACATATGTAACAACTTAAACCTAAAATTAAAATAGTAAATATAACCAATACTACTGTACGAACTTTTCTATTATCCATAATATCCCTCCTTTTTGAATATTATGGACACTTATCCTAATTATATACACTATATTAGGATTATTTTAATTTTATAGTAGTATTATTTCTATCGGAAAATAGAATTTTATTTTTAATCACAATATTTCCCTGTCTGTCACTTCTCCATACTACAATCCCTTTACTTGCTAACCTTTTTTCAACTCGTTTATCTGGTGTATTTATTCCATCACTAGTTACAATTGCTACTTTAGGTTGTATCTTATTTAAAAATTCTACCATTGTGCTGGTATTAAGACCATGGTGCGGTACCTTTAGTACATCACATTTTTTTAGCTGTTTTGTCCTTATCATGTCATTTTCTTCTCTTTTTTCACAATCTCCCGCAAATAGATAATTCAAACCTCCTATTTTACCTTGAAGTACAATTGAATTGTTGTTCTCTACACTACCATCTTTATAGATAGGCCCAACAGCTTTAAGATTCACACCATAATGTTTCACACTCCAGCCTTTTCCTATGTATTCCACAGATACTCCCATTTTAAGCAATTTATCTGCTATAGAATATTTAATATTATTTTCATAGTCAGGTAAATATACTTTATGAGCCTTTGTCGACTTAGCTATATTATATATGCCATCATAATGATCATCATGATAATGAGTTAATATTATACCTTCTATTTTATTTACATTATTTGAATTTAAATATTTTATAACCCTATTAGTATAATATGCAGCTCCTGAATCTATTAAATAATTTTTATTACCTAATTTTATTAAAGTACAATCCCCTTGGCCTACATCTATAAAATGTACTTCACAAATACCATATTTAGCAAAAGTACTATTGCCCATGAACATTATAACAATAACTACTATAACAATTAATTTTTTCTTCAAATTAATACAAGCCTCCATCCATTAGGCATTTGAAAAAATAGGGCAGTATACTGACTAGTTATTTCTTTGAAAATGCCTTAATTACTATATTTATTTTTTGTATAAAAATCAGTTATATTCTAAAATTTCACAAAAAATAATCTAAGGTATATAAAAGAAAATAATCAGTAAAATATACTAGCATACTGACTAGTTATTTTTTTAATATGCCTGAGTAAAATATGGTATACTAATAATAAAAATATTTAAACAATAAAAAGGAGTGAAGTTGTTCTTATTAACCTAATAATTCATGGTTGATATAGACATTATAATTATGAAACTTAGAAAAATCATATCTATATTCGTTGTTATTGTTTTAGCATTATACGGTTCATTTTATGTAAGGAATAAATTAATTAATAGGCATAATAGAGTTAACAGAGCTGTAGTAAAAGTTGTTATACCTGAAGGATATACAAATGAACAAATAGGAAAGACATTAGAGAAATCAGGATTAGTTACAGAAAAAGATTTTATGAATACAGCAGAAAACTGGTCAGATAACAATTACTGGTTTTTAAAAGGTCTTCCTCAGGACAAGCATAAGCTAGACGGTTTTTTATATCCTGCTACATATACTTTTGAAAAAAACACATCAAGTAAAGAAATCATAAATGAAATGCTTAGAACTTTTGAAACAAATATAGAACCAAGTAAAAGTTATATAACTAAAAATAATTTAAGCATAAGAAATGTTATAATAACAGCTTCTCTAATAGAAAAAGAAGCGCGAAAAGATGTGGACAGGCCAAAGATAGCCAGTGTTATTTACAATAGATTAAATAAAAATATGCCCTTACAAATAGATGCAACTATTCTCTACATAATAGGACATAAAGATAAAGTATATAATAGGGATTTAACTGTAAAATCTCCTTATAATACCTACTTAAATAAAGGATTGCCGCCATCTCCAATATGTAATCCAGGAACAAAATCCATAAATGCTGCAATGCATCCTGAAAGAACTAATTACCTTTATTATGTACTGGACACTAAAACCAATACACATGTATTTGCAGAAACCTATGCCCAGCATATTAAGAATGTGTCTTTATATGGAAAGTAAAAAAGTTTTTTCTTGAATAACATTTATATTCGAGAACGTGCCTAGATTTGTGTAAATCAAATCTAGGAACGTTCTCTAAGGGTTATCAACAAACATGCCTGAATATTCCTGCATTTCAGTTAACACAGTATCTAATTTTCCTTTATAAAATCTGCATATTCGTCCATGGGTGAACCTCCTTAAAAATCATTGTACCTAAAAGACTTCGCCACACTTTTCCTACTATTTGTCAAGTCTTTTTCAAGATTTTGATAAAAATTATTATATAAAAAAGAACAGGTATGTATTTTTTAACACACTCTGTTCCATAACTATAATATTTATTTCTTAACTTAATAACATTGCTCCTCATGTAAACTTTTTATATTCACATGAAAAATGGTTGTCATAATCAATAAGTATTAAAACTTAAATGTTTATCTGCGGTAATGACAAACATTCAAGTTTTTGCTATATGTAAAACTACTTGAAATCTTTTATCCTTCAAATTCTTCAGGGAATTCAGCATTGTGATAAACGTCCTGAACATCGTCATCGTCCTCAAGTTTATCTATAAGTCTTTGAACCTTTCCTGCAGTTTCCATATCAACAGCTACAGTATTGTCTGGTATCATTGTAATATCTGCAGACAGAAATTCAAAACCCTGTTCCTCTAGTTTTTCCCTTACTGTACCAAAGTCTTCTACAGTAGTAATTACCTCAAAGACTTCTTCTTCAGCAATAAAATCTTCAGCACCTGCATCTAATACCTGCATCATTATTTCGTCTTCATCCATGTCTTCTTTTCTCTCTATTACTATCTGGCCTTTGGCCTGGAACATCCATCCTACACAGCCGTTAGCACCTAAATTACCACCATGTCTTGAAAATGCTGCCCTTACATTGCTAGCACTTCTATTTTTATTATCAGTTAAAGCTTTTACTATCATAGCAACTCCGCTTGGTCCATAACCTTCATAGGATATTTCTTCGTAGTTTACTCCTGTAAGTTCTCCTGAACCCTTTTTAATTGCCCTCTGTACTGTATCCTGAGGCATATTATTTGCCTTAGCTTTTGCTATAACATCTCTTAATTTTGAATTGGAATCTGGATTTGATCCGCCTTCTTTAGCAGCGATTGCCAGTTCCTTACCTATTTTAGTAAATATCTTGCCTCTTTTTGCATCTGCTTTACCTTTTTTTGCTTGTATATTATGCCATTTTGAATGTCCTGACATACAAATTTCCCCCTAACTTACGGTTATAATTATTTATATTAATTATGCAAATTGTATTATATCATATAAAAGCTGTTAAACACAAATGTACCCTACCTATAATTAATCATTTAAGAATTGAATATTGCAAAGTTTTTAAAAGTTTAAAGCTGAAATATCAAAGTTCAGACAATGATGACTTCTTTCATACCTCAGGAAATCTATAATTTTAATATTTTCTGACGTTAGGAGGAAAATTATCATTATCTGCTGTTTATTCTTTGATAAGCCTTGTATCAATCTTAAAATAAAATTCCTCATCTCCAACTATCACTTCACATTTCCCATTTGTCAGTTCTATAATCTCATTTATTAATTTATCTACATCTTCCGAAATATAGTTTATCGACACACAAATTTTTTCCGTATAGTCTATATTCTCTATATGAATCGACTTTTGTTCAAACATATATTGTAATTTTCCCAAAGTATCATACTCTATAAATATATCTAACTGACATCCTTTTACTTTTTCCACTATTCCAGATTCATCAATTGAGAGAGCAGCAGACTTTGTGTAAGCCTTTACTAATCCTCCTTTACCTAGAAGTGTTCCTCCAAAATATCTAGTAACTACTATTACCACATCTGTTATTCCCTTTTTCTTTATGACATCTAGTACTGGTATTCCTGCAGTTCCTTGAGGTTCTCCATCATCGCTGTATCTTTGTATATTCATTTTTTCTCCAATTACATAAGCATATACGTTATGTGTTGCTTTAATATTCTTTTCCTTTACTTTACTTATAAATTTTTTAGCCTCGTTTTCAGTATAAACTCTTTTTATACTTCCTATAAATATAGACTTTTTTTCCTCAAATTGACAACTAGCTTCATCCTTTACTGTAAAGTAACTCACAGATAACCCACCTTTCAAAATATCCCTCTAAACTATTTTAATATATACTATAAACAGAGTTCTTGGCATCAGATGGAGTTTTAACTCCATCTGATGCTTATTAACAGCCTTCTTAGTGCTTCAGCACTTAGAAGGCGTTATCCTTTAGGGAAAATCGTTATCCAGGGACGTAGCCGCTCTTTACTCACACTTGAAGAAAAGCAGATATCCCAAATCTTTGATTTGGTGATAGTCGCTTTCACAGAGTGCGTGGGAGTATTAGTGCGGGTAGTCATCGGACAAATTACATAATTATAAGTTCACTTAATATTTGAATTCCACTTTCTATATTTTTTTCATCCACATGTGAAAAACCAATTTTAAAGTACTTTTTACCTTCTGAAGGTACTTTATAAAACAACGTACCTGGTGTAATTAAAACTCTTCTATTTTTTGATTTTCTAAAAAGCTCTATAGAATCTATAACTATGTTCTGGTTTATTTTTAAATAAAAATGAAGTCCTCCACCTGGTTCTACAAACTCTACTTGATTTTTTAAATATTTATCTATACATTTTTTCATATATACATATCTTCTTTTATAGACTACATTTAAATCATTTATATAACTTCGCCACAAGCCTTTTCTTATATATAAATCCAGAGCCCTTTGCATAAGACTGGATGTAGATATATCTGTATTTATTTTTGAATTTTGAATGCTTTCTTTAAATTTCTTAGGAGGTATCAAATATCCAATTCGTATTCCTGGCAAAAATATTTTTGAAAAGCTTTTTATATAAACAACCCTGTCACTACTATCTAAGCTTTTAAAACTACTATATTTTATACTATCATCATAAATTAACTCTGAAAGATAATCATCTTCTATTATATAAAAATCATATATATCGGCTAATCTGAGTATTTGCCTTTTCTTTTCATTGCTATAGCTTATCCCAGTAGGATTTTGAAAATAACTCATTGTATAAAAACATTTCACTTTGTTTTTTTTAAGTATTTTTTCAAGGTTGTCTATATTAATTCCATCTTTTTTAATAGGAGTTTCGATTATTTCAGTTCTTCTCCATTTAAATACAGATAGTGCCCCACTGTATGTTGGTTTTTCAACTATTACAGTATCATTTGTATTTAAAATAGCCTTTGAAACCACATCTATACCTTGCTGCGCTCCTGAAACTATAAGTATATCATCCTTATCTATGTTTCCATTCCAGAACACATCACTTATACTATTTCTGAGTCCATCATATCCGAGGGATTCTTGACATATCAAAGCCGATGAGCCATCCCTATCCAGAACCTCATTTAAAACACTTTTAAAGAAACTTATCTGAAAAAATTCACCACTTGGAGTTTCTCCGGTAAAATCTATATAATTTTTTACTTCATCGCTAGATATCTTCTTCAGAACCTTTGAGTATTCTCTACTAAAGTTCTTATTTATATCCCTCTTTTTAGCATAAGTTCCACTGCCAATTTTTTGAGCAGCATAGCCTTCAGCTTGAAGCCTTTTATATGCATTTACCACAGTGATTTTATTTACATTTAAAAATTCTGCCATTTCTCTTATAGAAGGTAGTTTCTCCCCGTCTTCAATTTTATTTGTATCTATCAATTTTTTTATATGTTTTTCTATTAATAGATATTTAACAGTTTCTTCTCTATTTAGATTCACAAAATATTTATTAGAAATAAAATTCACTTCCCTGCTATAATTTACAATAGATAATTGACAGTTGTCAATTGTTAATTGTCAACTGTCAATTATCACAAAACATTCCTAGTGCTAAATTCTATTTTATAACAATAACTGCATTATGTTAATACAAATTTAATTTATCCAATTAAATAAAATATACATTTTCCTTAAATAATACAGTTCCATCCTTTAACTTATAGTTTCTCGTTTCTTTTTTAAGTATATTTCTTTCCCATAACTTATTTAATATTTCTTCCATATTTATATTGTAATGATAAAATAACTCATCATTTTTTATATCTTCTGAACTTAAAAAACAATCCTTTTCTCTCATATAATTTAATAATAACTTAGTCGTATTTCTTATATCTCTATTTACATTTTCTGTTAAATAATCTATAGTACTATTTATAGAATCAACTATATTTTCATTTTTAAAAAATAATTTGTCTACACATTTTTTAAAGTTGTCATTTAAATTCATAGAAATAGTCATAGAATCTTTACTTATCATATGTCCTGAAGAATTTACATATAATCTGGAAAACTCTTCAACAGAACGTACTGCAGCAATATATGCAGTATATACATTGTCATTTTGAAGATATTTTTTACATATACCCATACTTTTAAATAACTCTCCAATATAGTACATATTCCATCTTTCTCTATCTAAATCTGAATAATATCTTCCAGTATCATATTTTGAAGTTATTTCCTTATCCTTTGAAAATACCAGTCTGGATGAAGATATTATTCTAGATATAAATCCACCCTTTAAATTTTTTTCAGGCATCTGCAGGAAGTTACTCTTGCTTACAAGTTTAACATGAATTTGAATTCCCTTTTCTTCAGTGTATATGTTTTTAATACTGCCCCTTTTATTATCAAACACTACAAGTAAGTCGATATCAGATTCATCCCACAAATCGCCAGTGACCATACTCCCAAAAACCATAACTGCAAGGACAAAATCATTTGCTTTAAGTCTATCAATGGTACTGTTAAAAGCCTTTTGATATTGTAATATAGTTTTTTCCAATTTAGTCTCCCCCTTTTGGACTTTATGAACTTGAATTTCTATATATTATATAATATATTTTTATAAAAATTCAATGGTAAAATTATTTTTTTGCTATTTTACCAAAAAAGAGCATCTAATATTTTCATACTAATACTCTCTTTTTTAATATCCAATTATTTTGGGTTAATTATGAACTTCTTAAATTTATTGTATGTTTTTTCATCTACAAGTGCATTTACATAGGTGCCATCTTCCCTATAATCTTCATTCTTTACCTTACAATATTTATGAATAAATGACACTGCAGACTGTTCTGTATAAGGAATTAAATATTCTGCTTTTTTTATATTATGAGGAAGCATTTCCAATACTCTTTTCAAGAGCTTATCTAAATTTGTACCATATTTAGCTGATATAAATATTGCATTTGAATTTTTGTATCTATCTTTTATACCGCTCAATTTAGTATCTTCTAATTTATCAATTTTGTTTAATACGATAAGTACAGGTTTATCATTTACGTCAAGTTCGCTCAGCACTTCATTTACTGCATCTATCTGTTCTTCTGCATAATCGGATAATGCATCTACTACATGTAATAATAAATCAGCATATTGTACTTCTTCTAAGGTAGATTTAAATGCTTCTACCAGATCATGGGGAAGTTTTTTTATAAAACCTACAGTGTCTGTCACTGCAATTGTTCTACCATCTTCCAATTCCACAGCCCTAGTAGTAGTGTCCAAAGTAGCAAATAACATATCTGCTTCAAATACCTTTTCTTTATTTACATTTTCTCTAGTGACAGCTACTTCACACAACTTATTTCTTAAAGTAGATTTACCCGAATTAGTATACCCCACCAGTGATACCTTATTTATCTCATCTCTCTTCTTTCTTTGAGTTTTTCTAACCTGCTTTATTTTCTTCAGTTCTTTACTAATTTCATATATCTTTTCTCTTATATGTCTTCTATCGGTTTCCAACTTCTTTTCACCAGGTCCTCTAGTACCTATTCCTCCTCCAGTCCTTGAAAGAACTATACCGAGTCCTGAAAGCCTAGCTAACCTGTATTTTAGCTGTGCAAGTTCCACCTGTAACTTAGATTCCTTACTCCTTGCCCTTGAAGCAAATATATGAAGTATGAGAGTAGTTCTATCTATTACTTTTATTCCTAGGTTTTCTTCTAAGTTTCTAACTTGAGAACCAGATAATTCATCATCAAAAATTACTATATTTGCACCACTGAGCTGTGCAATTAATGCTATCTCACTTACTTTTCCCTTTCCTACATAAAAAGCAGTATCTATAGTGTCTCTTTTTTGAAGTATTTTTTCTAACACATTAACATTACAGGCTTTTGCCAGTTCTTTTAATTCATCCAAGCTGTCTTCAGTATCTGTGCCCACAAGTAATGCTCTCTCTCCTGCTTCCTGCAGCACATATTCATCATTCATCGACTTTTCTATTTCATTTACTTTTTGTACTATATTAAAGTTAACTGCGTCCTCTAAAGTAAGCTTTTCTGAAACTTCACTTATAACTTCTCCATCTTTTACCTTACAAAATCCTATGGTAATACCCGTAATTCCATCCTTGTCAACCCCTATAGCCGCTATACAGTCTAATCTTAATTTTACTAAAGCTGAAATATCAATTTGGGAAAGTCTTGAATCTCCATTAGGATGGGTATGTACTATCCTAATACCACAGAGTTTATTTTGGTTTCCCTCAATTTCAGTAATACTCACAGTACTACTATCTCCAACAGATATGCTTACGATTATTCCTCTTTTATCAATTGCCAGGCTTAATTCTCTATTTAAATAAGTAGTAATTCTAGAAAGCACTTCTACAATTTCCCTGCTGCATATGCTTTCTTTTGAAACTCTTATATCATAAATCTTTTCCAATTCATCTAATGTCGAATTTTTTATTCCTTCTGTATTTCCATATATCAAAATATCATCTCCATATCTATCAATTCACAGTTTACAATTTCAGTAGGTTTTCTATTACAACAGAAAATAGTCCTTAATTGTGAATTGTTCATTATAAATTGATCACTTCATATTATTTTTATATTAAATTAAAATTTTGTATGCACAAAAATTGAGTTTATAGCTATCGTATAATTCTATACTAAATAAAAAACATTGTAAACACATTACTTCATGTCATTGAAAATTTTCAGAAATCTTGTTAATATTGATAATATAATTTTATATTATGGCAATCATTAATTTAATATACACCATGGAGGAATATTATGGAAAACAAATCGAAAAACATATTGATATCCCAAGAACGAATTGGAAAGAGGATAGAAGAAGTAGGTAAAATAATAACCACTAAATATAAAGATAAAAATTTATATGTATTATCCCTTTTAAGAGGAAGTTTTATATTTACAGCAGATTTAGTAAGACAAATAAAGCTTCCTGTAAAAATAGGATTTATGACAACTTCAAGTTATGGAAATTCTGAAACATCATCTGGTGAAATAAAAATTGTAAATGATATATTAGACGACCTGAAAGGGTATGATGTTTTAATTGTAGATGACATAACAGATACAGGTATTACTATGGACTTTGCTATAGACCATGTAAAATCTCTAGGTGCTTCCAGTGTAAAATGCTGCGTTCTTCTAGACAAACCTGACAGAAGAAAAATTTCATTGACCCCAGATTTTTGTTGTTTCGAGATTCCCGATGTATTTGTTGCAGGTTATGGATTAAATTATGGAGATTATTATCGGAATGTACCTTACATATTTAACTGGGAATAATTTTGTTTAAATAATGGCAAAGCTCTTTTTAACATTGAGCTTTGCCATTATTTAATTACCGGATTTTAACTTAACTCCAGTTTTATCAAGACCTAAATCTATGGCTGTTTCTGGTACTTTTCCCACTATAATTGTTTCTGATATGGGCACTTCATTTTTTACTTGTATATCCTTACTTCCAAAAGGAATCATCACCCTCATGTTTGTCTTTACCTGTACACTTATTTTATGTCTAGCTTGATTTATACCTGCACTTTCAAAGCTTGACAAATATTTAGTCTCTATGTAACCTATAGGCTGCATCCTAATTGTAATGCTAGGTCCAAAAAACGCTAGCAAATTGTTTTTCATTATATATCCCATAGGAATCTTCAAACCAACTTTTCCTACATTTCTTAGCTTGTTTTGGGATTCCAATGCCACATCGCAAGCTATTTTATTCATTTTTAGTGTATCTGCTCTAACCATAACTATATTATCTTCCTTATCTTTTTCCACCTGTATAATGTCTTTATAAGTAAATTGTTTTGAATACTCCTGCATTATAACTGAGTTTATAGTTTGTGTAACTACAGCTCTTATTTCTACATCTGAAGCTGTAATTATAGCAGGAGTTATCCTTGAATTTACAAAATAAAGACACATTACTGTGGATATAGTTATAACAGATATTATTAATATAATTTTCATTTTCTTAATGGGAACTTTAAATTTTTTTATCTCTTCCACATCCTTATGATTTGATACATAATATATATATGACAATAACTTCGCGTATTTACCTAAAGATTTAATTTATGTTATAATAATTTAAAAAATGTACACTTCAAAATAAGGAGGAAATTTATGGTCAAAAAGCGTAAAAAGGCTCGAAAAAAGGTTTTTAAACATGGAGCTGCAATTTTATGTGGATTATTAGCATTGGTATTTGCTGCAGCATTGGGTTTAACTGCAGCTGTTATAAAAAATTCTCCTCCACTAGACATAAGCCAAATATCGAATTTAAACGAACCTTCCGTTCTATATGATGATAAAAATAATTCAATGGACGTACTAGTTACCCCACAGCAAAGGACGGTAATACCTTTTAGCAGTATGCCCCAAAATTTAAAAAATGCTTTCGTAAGTATAGAAGATGAACGATTTTATAAACATAAAGGCATAGACTTAAAAAGACTCATAGGTGTAGTATTTATAGATATTAAAAGCAAATTTAGTGGAAATACTGGAATTCAAGGTGCATCTACCATAACCCAACAATTAGTTAGAAATATATATTTATCTTCTCAAATATCTTATAAGAGAAAAATGCAAGAAATATATCTTTCCTTAAAACTTGAAAAGAAATTGAGTAAAACTCAAATACTTGAGGCTTACATGAATACAATTTATTTAGGAGGAAGAGCATTAGGTGTTGAAGCTGCTGCTAAACAGTACTTTGGCAAATCAGCAAAAGATTTAAACTTAATTGAATGTGCTTTTATTGCAGGTATGCCTCAAAGTCCTTCTGTATATTATCCTTATTCTCCTACAGCTAAAAAAAATCCATCTATATATTTAAATAGAACTACTACTGTAGTAAAAAAAATGTATGAGAATGGATATATATCAAAGGATCAGTACACAACTGCTGTAAATGACATTGCAAATGGTAAACTGGATATAATGTCTCAACCTACTGTAAATAATGGATATAACAATGAATGGTTTACTGTACCTGTTATAAATGCAGTAAAAAAAGATCTAAAATCTAAATACAAATATACAGATGAACAGATTGAGAATTTACTTATGTATGGTGGTTTAAAAATACATACTACTATGAATAAAGACCTACAGGAAAAAACTGAAAACACCTTAAATAACGACAGTATTTTTAATTCTTCATCTCCAGATAAAAATGGAATAGTTCAACCTCAGGCTTCTGCTGTAGTCATGAATTATCATACAGGTGAGGTAAAGGCGCTAGTTGGTGGAAGGGGAAGCCAGCCAGCCAGATCTTTCAACAGAGCTGCATCTGAAAAATATTTAAGGCCTTCTGGTTCCAGTATAAAACCTTTAACTGTATACAGTCCTGCTGTAGATTCACAACAATTTACTGCAGCTTCTACAGTAGATTCTTCTCCATTATCACCTGAACTTGCCAATAAATATGCTTCTAATGGAGAACCTTATAACCCTAAAAATGATGAAGATACTGATTTCGGAACTGTAACTTTAAGAACTGCCTTAACTAAATCCTTAAATACGGTAGCCGTTAAAGTAGAAGATAGAATGGGTTTAAAAACTGGAGCTGATTATGCAGAAAAATTTGGTATAACTTTAGACGAGCATGATAGATCCAGTATAGCAGCACTTTCCCTTGGAGAGCTCCATCACGGTACAAATACACTTTTGATGTCTGCTGCCTATGGGACTTTTGGAAATTCTGGGAAATACACTACTCCAAAACTTTACACTACAGTAGTAAATAGAAATGGTACAGTTTTACTTGATAATAAAACCCAAACTAAAAAAGCACTTTCTCCACAAAGTGCCTATGTGCTATATCAAATGTTAAAAGGCCCTGTAAGTGCAGAAGGAACTGGTAGCAATGCTAACTTAGGAGATATGCCTGTAAGTGGTAAAACAGGTACTTCTGAGGATAGAAAAGACCTGTGGTTTGTAGGACTAACCCCTTATTATTCCGCTGCAGTGTGGATTGGTAATGATGATGATTCTGTATTAGATGGCTCTTTAAGCAGTAATTCTGCAGCCCAACTTTGGGCTAATATAATGTCTCCTTTCCATCAAGGTTTAGAGGCAAAAGATATTGAAATGCCAGATGGAGTTGTAACTTCTCCTATATGTTCTAAATCAGGAAAACTTCCTGTTTCAGATTGTCATACAGATCCTACAGGTAATAAAGTTTATACTGAATATTTTATAGATGGAACAGTTCCCTCAGATTATTGTAATGTATCTCATTCATGGAATGCACTTGATAACTTACCTGAGAATAAAAGCAAAAAAAATAATGCTGCTAATAAAAATAACTGGAATTCTGATAGTAATATAAATGATAATCCTAATAATACTAATACAAATACTAATACAACTACTGATACAAACACTAAAGATAAAAAAGACACTACCAACGATGAAAACTCAAAGGATGTTAATAATTTACCTACTACAATTCCTAGTACAGGAAATTAACTTTATACTGATTTAATTTAAAGGGGATGTTCAAAGCAATTTAAAAAATTGCTTTGAACATCCCCTTTTATCTGATGTTAACCTGTTAAAATTTCTCTCATAGTTTTTAACACTTTTTTTTCAATTCTAGAAACCTGTACTTGATTTATACCTAGCATCTTTGCTACCTGTACCTGAGTTTTATCTTTAAAATATCTCAGCATTATAATTTGTCTCGATTTCACATCTAAATTGTTCAAAGCTTCTTTAAGTGCAATTTTATCCACCATCTCTACATCTTCCTTTGGATTTTCACTTATCTTATCTATCAAAAGCACTGGTGAACCATCATCTTGATGTATAGTATCATACAGATACTGCAAACTGCTAGCAGATTCTGTGGCAAAAATCAGTTCTTCTACTTCTACTCCAGAATACTCTGCTAATTCCTGTATTGTAGGTTCTCTATTTAATTTTTTAGTAAGTGCTTCTCTGTCATAGTGGATTTTTTTTGCAGTATTTTTTACACTTCTGCTTACTTTTATCATTCCGTCATCCCTTAAGAAGCGCTTTATTTCCCCTAATATCATGGGTACAGCATATGTAGAAAATTTTACATTGTATTCTTCATTGAAATTATTTACTGCTTTCATAAGTCCCATACAACCTATTTGAAATATATCTTCATACTCGTATCCCCTATTTAGAAATTTTTTACTTATAGATGCCACTAATGGTAAATTCAATTCTACCAATTTATTTAGGGCATCTTTATCTCCTTTTTTTGCATATTTAATCAATTCCAAATTATCATTATAACTATATTTTAATTTTTTTGCTGTTTCCTCACTCATACTATTCACCTAACTTAATGAATTAAAAACTTTTTTCATAGTTAATCTTGTCCCTTTGTTTTTTTCAGATTCTACTTTAAGGGAGTCCATAAAAGTTTCCATTACAGTAAATCCCATACCTGATCTCTCAAGATCAGGTCTTGAAGTATAAAGGGGTTGTCTAGCGAGTTCTATATTTTCTATACCTACACCTTGGTCTTCTACTATCAACGTAAGTTCTTTTTCTTTAATAAAGGCTTGAATTTTAACTACACCTTCTTTATTTTCATAGCCATGAATAATAGAGTTTGTAACTGCCTCTGAAACTGCAGTTTTTACATCTGCCAATTCCTCCACTGTAGGATCAAGTTGTGACACAAAAGCTGCTACTGAGACCCTGGCAAAGCTTTCATTTTGTGATTTACTAATAAACTCTATTTTCATACTGTTATCGTACATAATTTATCCCCCCATTAAATATTCTGAAGTGCTTCCGCAACGCTGTCATAAAGTCCTATAATTTTAAACATACCTGAAAGTTCAAATACTCTTTTTACTGAATTGATTGCGCCTACAATACATACGCTGCCATCTGCAGAATTTAATTTTTTATACCTTCCTATTACCACCCCTATTCCAGAGCTATCCATAAAGCTTACTCCTGAGAAATCCATTATCAACTTGTTTAAACCCTCTCTATCCAATCTGTCATCTATTTTATTTCTGACTTCTTCTGCACTATGATGATCTAGTTCTCCTCTCATAGAAACTATAAGTTTATTGTCCTTTACATTAAATTCCAAATTCATATATTATCTAAAGCTCTACTAAAGCTATACTAAATAAGGTACCTGCCATATATAGCCTCAGCGTTAAAATCTCAATTTTAACTTTAATTTACCATATAACAATAAAGGCGTATTGTTATATGACTGAAATTCATACTAAGAATTTTAGTCATATGCATAAATAATGCATAGTCCGAGCCAGACACTTTTACCCCCCTTCTTTCATTTTTAATCTAGAGTTACAATAAACCAAAAATGTGTACATATAGTTGTAATTTTTAATTAGTAACCCTCCGTAAAGTCAAAACCTGTACTTTAATACTATTCTCCATTTGGAATAATTTTCCTTCTTTTTTTATTAGTAATTTTACTATTTATTTTTACCACCTATTATGTTTTTAAACACATATTGATAATTTTTTTAGTAAAATTTAAAAAGATAATTACCAAATATGAACTCAGCAATTATCTTTTATCTTTTCTACAATCTCAATTTCCTTATCTGTCAGTCCAAAAAAATCATACAGCTTTTTTTCTATATTATTTTCTCCTCCAAAATCAATAGAAGGAATACACAATTTCATTAGATTATTAGGGTAATACTCATATAGATTTTCTCCTAATTTTTTTGCGAAAGTTTTAAAGTAAAATTCATACAAAGGACTGTTTAATATATTTAAAAGTATTTCATAGGTAAAAGGTACATTTTTTTTTAATACTAAGGAATATATATCTGCACTAAAATAGCTTCCCTTGTCAAGAGCAAATCTATTGTCACAGGACTTGTATGGGAACACAATTTTCTTTTCTTCAAAAATTTCAGGTTTTCTCCCCCATTGAAGTTCATACCACTTTCTTGTTCCTTTTTTACATTCTCTTCTTTCCATAAGCCTTTTTTTGTACTGCTCTATATACTTTATAGCATTAGGACATTCTGTTTCATTTTCTATTAAATTTGAGTATATAATAAATTTTTCACCTTTAATTACTTCGTTTTTTCGTATATGGCTACTTTTTATCCAGGGTTTTATTAACCTTAATTCAATTTTTCTACTATTTATTATGTCTCTATCAACTATAAAAGCCCTATCACATCCCGTTATTATACCCTGACAACTATGGCATATATCCTTTAAAATAAATTTACTTTTTTCTTTTATTTTATCTATTATATTTTTCTCAACTTCGTCAACAAATACCCATCCATCATTATTTATAGACTTTTGAGAAATAGAAAACTTTTTGTATTTTTCAGATTTATCTAAAAACAAGGAATCAAGAAATTTATTTTTTTCATTTTTTTCAATTTTATTGGGTCTTATGATTTCTATATTATTGTTCCAATTTTTTGTTCTTACTAAAAATATTATCATTGGGTCTATACCTACTCTTTTAAAAGGTCTTATACCATAAAAATCTATAATTTTATAAATAGAGGTATTTTCAATTAAAAACTTTCTAAGTTCTTTTCCGCTGCAAGATTCACAAAAATACCTAGAAGTAACAAAAACCAGTTTTCCTCCCTCCTTTAAACACTTTAATGATTTTTGAAAAAAACAGTAGGATATGTCTCCTTTGTCTCTATATATACTTCCATATATTTTTCTTAAAACATATGAATAACTAGAATCTACAGATTTATGTCCTATATACGGAGGATTTCCTATAAACACATCATATTTTCTATCTATATTTTCCACTAGAAAATCCTTTACTTGAAAATTTTTTTCACTAAACTGATTGCTAATCAAAAATAAGTCTATTTTTAAAACTTTTATTGCAGTTTCATCTATATCAAATCCAAATAGATTGTTACGTACTATATGGTAACTTATATCTTCTAGTTTCAAATTTAAATTGTTTTTACTATTTATAACTTCAATATTCTTAATAAATATTCGATTTAAATATAGAAAGCACTTACAAATTAAATTCCCAGATCCACAGGAAGGATCTATTATTTTTATAAATGGATTTCCAATTACATCATTGACATTTATCAAGTTTTTAACCATAAATGCTGCCATTTCCGGAGGAGTATACACTACTCCATTTTTTCCATTCATAATTTTCTGTTTATAGTATTCTTCTGAAAAGCTAATTTCTTTCTTCATATTAGATTTTTGCTTATAAGTTTCTATAAAATGCATCTTCTCTTCTACATCTATATTTTTTTTAATAAAATTGTAAATTTGTTCAACATCTTCAATAAAACTGTTCATATTTTTGTCTCCATACTCAATATATGCATTACAGGGAAACATCGCTATACAACGTTTCCCTGCTATAATTTTCTTACAATCTCTATTAATCTCAAGTATAAATTATTAAATTAAGTATACCATAAAATATATCTTATAAGGTAGGTGATTATATTTGAATAAAAAGTTTGTGTCCATATTTCTCCTATGTACAATTTTTCTATGTCCTTATAGTGTTAAAGGCTACCAGGTAGGAAAAATTACTTTAACAAATACAAAAAGCATAACTACTCTAGATGATAATAATGCTTCTTCTAGGTTAAAAAATCTAAACACTCAAAACTTAGATAGAAGAGAAAAAAATTGGTTTTTCAAGCCTAATAATTCTGGTATGCCTTCAGAGGAACCTGCAGATATACTAAAACTCTTAAACAAATACTCTGGATATTATTTAGGAGATACTTCAAAAAAAATACTTTATCTTACTTTTGACGAAGGTTATGAAAACGGATATACTGCTAAGATGTTAGATATATTAAAATCCAACAATGTTAAGGCCGCTTTCTTTGTTACTACCCCTTATATAAAAGATAATGCGGAACTTGTAAAAAGAATGGTAAATGAAGGGCACCTAGTATGCAATCATTCAGAAAAACATCCTTCAATGGCAGATGCTGCAAAAGATCCTATAAGATTTGAAAGAGAATTTACAGTAACAGAAAATACTTATAAAGAAATTACAGGTAAAGAAATGCCTAAATTCTTTAGACCTCCTATGGGAAAATACAGTGAATTATCCTTATTCTATACCAAGCAATTAGGATACAAAACCATATTTTGGAGTTTTGCCTACAATGATTGGAATAGACAAAAACAGCCTTCACCTGTGGAAGCAAAAAAAATGATAAGTCGCAGGACTCATAATGGAGCCATTATTTTACTTCACGCAGTATCAAAAACAAACTCTGAAATACTGGATTCACTTATAAAAGACTGGAAAAATAAAGGGTATGTTTTAGAGGGTTTGGATAAATTGCCTTAAAAATATCTTTTCTAATATATTATACTTTATAATGTTCTGTAAATTAGGTATAATTAACTTGTATATAACTGTATGTTATACCTAATTTACATTATTTTGAACTAGGTAAATATATTTATGTTTGGGGAGATATTATGAAAATTACACAGGAATCAGATTATGGATTTAGAGTTGTACTTTATTTGTCAAATTTGGGGTACGGTAAAAAAATTGAAGCCAAAACCATAGCTAAAGATCAAAATGTGCCTCTAAGATTTCTTCTTAAACTTTTAAGAAAACTGACTCAAGCGGGTATAGTAAAATCCTTCAGAGGAGTTAATGGAGGCTATGCTTTAAATCGTATGCCTGAAGATATTACTTTAAGAAATATTATTGAGGCTATAGATGGGCCTATTTACTTAAACAGATGCCTATACGATACGGAGCATTGCAATGCCCATAAAAAAGGACATTGTGGTGTGCACAATGCTCTTTCAAAGGTACAGGGTACTCTAATTAACGAACTAGAGAGTATTAATTTTAAAGATATAATGGAAGATAAAATTTGAAATTTTAAGGCCATTGATAACTAAGTATCACACAGCCTTAAATATAAGTTTTCATAATTTAACATTTACTTTTTATTATATTCTGCAACCTTTAATAAAAACTTGGGTATAGAAGAAAGTCTCTTTATTCTATAAGGTTCCTTGCAAACTCTGTACAACCATTCAAGTCCTAGTTCTATCATCCATTTTGGAGCCCTTTTAATTTTTCCCGCCAAAACATCAAAGCTTCCTCCTACACCCATATACACCCTACATGGAAGTATGTCCATATTCCTTGCTATAAATATATCCTGTTTGGGAGCACCCATAGCTACAAAAAGTGCATAAGCATTGCTTTTCTTTATATCGCACACTATATCTTCGCAATGTTCTAGATCAAAATATCCATTATGACTTCCGGCTATGTTAATCTTAGGATACTTCCGTTTTAGATTTTCTTTGCATCCTTCAAGTATTTCCTGCTTAGCCCCTAAAAGATATATAGGTTTATTTTCCCTACTACATTTTTTTATTACTTCTTCCATTATTTCTATACCTGCTATTTTTTCTTTTATAGGCACTTTCACTATTTTAGAAGCCAAAAGTGTTCCAATTCCATCTGGAATTATTACACTTCGACTTGCCGTAAAACTAGTCAATAGTAAATTATCTTTTAGTCCATTATAGAGTACTTCTGGATTACCAGAAACTATGTTTACTTTAGAAAACTTCTCTATATACTCCATAAGCTCCATCTTACTTCCATTAAACACATTATATTTTAACAATCTTGTAAACATATTAAAATGCACCTTCACTTTTAAATACAGATGAGACTGTCCTTAGTAAGATTTTTATATCCATCCACAGCGAAAACTTTTTTATATACATTAAATCATAATATACGGTCTTTCCAAGCTCTATTTCTCCTCTTCCGCTTACTTGTGCCAATCCCGTTATTCCTGGTGTTACAAGTAATCTTTGTTTATACGAATCAGGATAAAATTTAACTACATCTGGTATTTCAGGTCTTGGTCCAACCAAGCTCATATTTCCAATAAATACATTAAAAAGTTGTGGAATTTCATCCAAACTTGTTTTTCTTAAAAAAGCCCCTGATCTAGTCACTCTATTATCATTCTTACTTTGAAATACAAAATTTTCCAAATCGCCGGGATCAATGTCTAATTCTCTCTTTTTTTCCGCATTTACTACCATAGTTCTAAATTTATATATGGTAAAATTCTTTCCATTCTTACCCACTCTAACCTGTTTGAAAATAGCAGGGCCCTTCGAATCCAATTTAATCCATATAGCCAATATTACAAATACTACGCTAAGTATAATTATTCCTACAAGAGATAATATAAAATCAGCTATTCTCTTGAGAAATAATTGAAAGGATTTACTTTTTATATCTTTATCCACATCTATTTTTATATCTTCTGTCTGCATAATTTTATGATCTGTAAATTTAAACCTACAAATCAGTTACTTCACCTGCCTTATTATATTTTTACTTATTATATCATATTGCATATACTTTATCCGGCTATCTCTTTATAAAAGTTTTTTTATCTCGTTGAGTGCTATGGATCCTATCAATGTAACTGCAAAAGCCTTTACACCAAAGCTTAAATTATCCACATGCACATATCTTCCTATATAATATTGAGTATACAAATATAGTATACCTGCCTGGGATAAATAAATATCATAAGAAGTATTTGATATATATCTTATAATTTTCATAAACAATCCTTTCTTCCATTCAAAACTGAATATGAAAATCACAAAAAATGTAGAATAAAAAATTACTGAGGGACGCTGAAAAGTCGTAATGTAGTCTATACTTTTACCGTACTGATTTCCCGTTATAAAACTATACAGCAGTGTAAAAATTGAAAGTAAAAACATAACACACACTATAGGTCTAATTTTCTTTAATTTCTCGGATATATTATCTAGATTTTTTCCCATATATCCTCCTAATGAGAAATAAAAGATCCAGTAAAATAAATTTTTTTTATTCCAAAACCACTGATCTGGAGTCACTACTTTAAAGTAATAGGTATATATAATAAAAAATGATGTCATTAAAAAACTAAGTAATAGCCACCATTTTTTTTCCATAAATTTGTATATGAAAGGAAACATTATGTAAAGCTCAATAATTAAAGGTACAAAATAAAAGTGATAAAATACATTTCCATATACTATATTGTTTAAATCAGTATGTATGTTAAAGTCCTTAGTTATAATGACTATATATAGTAAGCACCACACTATATACTGCGGTACTACTTTTAAAAATCTTCTAATTATGAATTTAAAATAACCGCATCCTTCTTTATAACTTATAGTGAGTCCCATTCCAGAAATAATTATAAATGCAGGAACAGAAAACCTTGAAAACTGATTCAATATAAAATTAGCATTGTAAGTCGTAGAATAAGGTGTGCTCCTATACAGTATAGTTGCAGAAACATGTAATACTATTACTGCAACTATAGCAAGTGCTCTTATTACATCCATCTCCAAAACACGTCTTTTTGTAATGTCTGCCACCTTCCTTGTACAAAATATTTAATATCTACCTTGCAATTTTATTCTTAAGTCCATTTATTAGGTTCCTATACTCTTCTAATCCAGTAAAATACAAACATATAAAGTAAACTACACTGCCAAATACAAAAGATATGAAAATTGAAATCATACTTTGCTGCATAATAGATGAAATCTTATTCATACAGAAATTATTTATAACATATATAACTATTCCCATAATAGCAGAAGAACAAACTATTTTAGCAAAACTTAAAACAAGTTTTCTAATATTCATTCCTTCTAACTTTTTATTCAAGTTCCACATCATAAGTAAGGTAGTAATAACTGCAGAGATAGTTGTAGCTAAAGCAAGCCCTGAAACCTTCATATATTTTATTATAATTATATTTATAATTATATTTATAATTATGCCCACAAAACTGTTTGACATAGGGGTTTTTGCATCTTTAACAGAATAAAATGCTTTATTTAAAATATCCCTTACTCCATAGGCAATCATCGCAGGGCAGTAAAATAATAAGGCACTGGAAGTTAAATTTGCAGCTTGTGCTGTAAATGCCCCTCTCCTAAAAATTAAATTTATAAGTGGGTCTCTTAAAATTCCTATAGCCACTGATGCAGGTATCATTATTATCATTATGGTATTTATAGCACTTATAAGGGATTTCTTATACTTCACAACATCCTTTTTAACTGCTAGTTCAGATAAAGTAGGATATACAATCATAGCTATACCTATGGCAAAAACTTCATAAGCCAAGGTACTTACTTTATTTGAATAGTCCAAGACTGTAACTGCTCCAAAATATATATTATTTGCAAAACACCTATTTACAAACAAATTTAATTGAACTACTGAGGTACTTATAACTATAGGTATCATTAGCTTAAACATCTGATGTACATCACTATTTTTAAAGTCCAATATAAATTTATATCTATACTTAAGTTTCCTATACCTTGGCAAATTTATTACAAATTGAGCGAAAAATCCTATTACTGTAGCTACTGCAAATCCCTTTATACCATACCTGGAAGTTAAGAACACTAAATACACTATATAAACTAAGTTAGACACAAATGCCATAGCAGCAGGTTCATAAAACCTTTTATGGGACTGAAGTACTCCTGTAACCACACTCCCTAAAGTTACAAATATAAGTGATAAAAACATTATCCTTATTATTTCAACAGACTGAGCAAATATTACACTGTTGGAAGTAAAACCATGTCCAAAAACATATATTATCTGCTTTGAAAATATTATGAGTACAGCTGTGAGAACTATTGTAAAAAGGGACGCTATGTTTATTACATTGTTTACAAATTTATTTCTCTCACTTATAGTGCTATTTTCGATATGTTCCGAATTAAGCGGTATAAAAGTAGTAGTAAGTCCGTAACTTATAGTAGTTAAAAGGTATACCATACCCAATGCAAAATTATATATATCTGTAACATAGGTAGCTCCAAATTTTGCAGCTATAAGGGAATCCCTTACAAGTGCCAAAACTTTTCCGCCAATTATAAAAAGCATTACTATAATGGAACTTTTTATTAATTTCTTTTCTGCCATATTCTTCACTCCAACTATTTTTCTGAAAGTATTTTAGTATAAGCATTATAATATTTTGTGCAAAAGCTATCTATGGAAAATTTGTCAACTACAGCATCATATAATTTTTCTCCTTTTAGGTATATCTCATTTCTTTCCTCATAAATTTCTCTCATTTTTTTATATATGTCTTCTACAGAATTAGGATTTATTAATGAAATTAAATTATCACCTAAAACTTTCCCTATGTCTCCTACATCTGGCGCTATGAAATATTTTTTCACTGCTGCACTTTCAAGCAAAGTCATAGGAGGTGCTCCACCTTCACTAAAGGAAGTTAAAATTCCTACTTCACCTGCATTTGCAAAATCCAGTGCATTGGGTTTATATCCTGTAAATATTACTCTATTCTCTAAATGAAGCTGTGCTACTTTTTGTCTCAGCGTCTCTTCCATAGGCCCATCTCCAACTATCATAAGCTTTGCATCTTTAATTTGCTTTTTCAACATATTAAATGCTTCTATGAGAGATAACTGATTTTTTATAGGATGGCATCTTGCTACATTTACATATACAAAATCATTTTCTAATATATTGTATCTTGCTCGTATACTTTCTCTACTTTCCTTTATAACTCTACTATTAAAATCCATTCCGCTATTTACTACAAATTTCTCTCCTATAAATTTCTGATTACCCAAAAGGCTTTTTATATAATCCGATACACATATATATTGTTTAAAGCTGCCTAACCCTAGTGCACTAAGTGGAGTGAAAAACAGGTATTTAATCCTATTATTTAAAAAATCTCTTCTATAATCACTATGTACTGTGGCTACTGTAGGAACATCTATTTTATTTTTCAAAAAATAGTGCATAAAAAATGCTTTTGCCCCATGAAAGTTTACAAGATCAATATGATTTTCTCTTACATAATCTATTAAGTATCTATCATAGGTGACAGCTCTTTTAAACTTTACTGTATCTATATTCATACTTTTACTTTTATCATAAAGGCCTCCGCCACCTATTGTACCTATAATTGACTGAAATTTATCCTTTGAATAAAAACTCAAATTCAACACATAATTTCCACCGCCGCCTACATCATTTCCTGATATAACCTGTAACACCTTCATATCTTTCACCTCCACTTCAAATAACTCCTAAGTGAAAAATTCACTTATACTCCGGATATTTTTACAATCTTCAGCTCATTAAATATTTTGATAAGTCTAAGTATTTAAAAGAGCTTCATTATTGTAAAAACATCCTTTAGTATACAGTAATTTTCAACTTAGTAATTTTACATAATACATGTAAAATAAATTTGAATCATGCTTAGGAATATCTGACAAAATTGAAATCACATTTAAAAACTTTTTTGGTAAGTCTTAGCTCGCATTTTAGAAAATCTTAGAAGCTTATATATGTTTGAGGTACGAGTTCATATAAGCTTCTTTAGATTTTCAAAATACGAGCTTTAGACTTACTAAAAGTTTTTATAGTGATGAAATTTGTCAGTATATTCCCTTTAACTCAAAAACATGCCTTCGTTTTTCTTTTCCCTGTACATCATTCCTTGAGATACTGCTAAGAGTATCCAGAAGTAAGTTGTAGTCTTTGGTACAAAGAATAAGTTGTCAACTAAATTCATAACGTAAAAAGCTACCATGGAAGCTAAAAATCCTATGTAAAAATGCTTATAAAATTTACTTTTCGTTGTATCTACAAAAGATTTAACTTTAATTAAAGAAGATAAAAGCAATGCCACAAAGGATACTCCACCTATAATTCCAAGTTCTGTCTCCATTTTCAAATAGGAATTATGGCAGGGCCACTTACTGTAACCATAAAATTTATACTGAGGATATATATTCGTATATTTGTCATACAAGCTAACGTAGTTCCCATTTCCAACCCCAAACAAAGGATGATCTTTTATCATCTTTTGTGCAATTTTCCAAAGGTATATTCTAGATTGATTTTGAACTGGATCATTTATAGCCATTATTCGTTCCCTTATTTCTGGTATAAATAAAGATGCTCCTGCAATTACACAAATAGGTAGTACAAACTTAAGACTACACATAATCACTAATATAACCATTCCTATTGCCACTCCAACAATAGCATTTCTAGAACCTGTAAATGTTAAATTCAAAAACATCAAAGCTGCCAGCAAGGAATAAAATAACTTTCTTTCCTTTTTCTTTTCATATATAGCTAACATGATCATTGGAAATATGGCTAATATCAAGAAAGCTGCCAAATTATTAGGATTATCCATAGTAGCAGTTATCTTAAACTTTGTATATCCATAATTTTTGAATTTATCACTAAGTCCGAACCCTGTAAAATTTTGATATATGCCATAGATACATATTATGACATTGGTGCATATATAAGAACCTAAAATTCCATTTAGAAGTTCTTTTCTATTCCATTCATATTTGATCATAAAAAACAATATAATATAGGATATAAACCTAAAGCTTTCACTAAGTGCAAGTCCCCTGTCTACTGCATAGCTCACCGAAATTAACATCATGAGTGCCAGTATACTCATAAAAATAGTGAGATAATTAGTAAAGAAATCCTTTATCCCTGAGAAAAACCTAGTTCTGCACTCTTTTGATGTAAGAAATTTTACAAAGTATCCAATCAAAATAAATGCTAGTATACAATCTGCAGGAGGAATATTTATCTTTCCTAGTGCCATCTTATTCGGCAAAAGAGGAAGCAGTACTATATAAGCACAGATCAATACGTACAAAAATCTATCTAAAAACAAAACCTCACCTCCATATCAAATATTTCCAGATAAATTATTTATCTAATATTTCTAGTATTTTTCCAGAAGCGTTTCCATCTCCAAATATATCTTTTTGATCCTTATTAGGTACAAAATTCACTATGCTATCCAATATCTTTTCCTTGTCAGTTCCAACTACTACGTTCCAGCCATTTTTTACGGTTTCTACCCATTCAGTTTCATCTCTCATAGTTATACAAGGTTTTTTCATGAAAAAGGCTTCTTTTTGTACTCCACCGCTGTCTGTTACTATCTTCTCAGAATTCATTTCAAGATTTATCATCTCTAGATATCCCACAGGTTCTATAACCTTTATATTTTCATTAAATTTAAGTCCATAATCTGTCATATATTTTTTAGTTCTAGGATGAAGGGGAAGTATCACTGCTTTATTACATTCATTTAAAGCTTCAACTATATTTTTTAATCTATCTATGTGATTTGTATTCTCAGCTCTATGTATAGTAGTTAGTATATACTCCTTACCCTGAAGCCCAATTTCTTTTATAATCTGATTCTTGTTTTCTGCTAACTTTTTAAAATTAAGTACTGCATCAAACATTACATCTCCTACATTATAAACGCCTTTTGTAATTCCCTCCTTTTTTAAATTTTCCACTGCCGATTCTGTGGGAACAAACAAAAGATTAGATAAATGATCTGTAAGAACTCTATTTTGCTCTTCGGGCATATCCCTGTTAAAACTTCTAAGTCCTGCCTCAACGTGAGCTACAGGAATTAAAAGCTTACTTGCACACAATGCTCCAGCAAGAGTTGAATTTGTATCTCCATATACAAGTACAAAATCTGGCTTTTCCTTTTCATATATCTCTTCTAATTTTATAAGCATCATTCCAGTCTGTCTTCCGTGACTTCCAGAACCCACTTCCAAATTGTAATCTGGTTTTGGTATATTGAGTTCATCAAAAAATACCTTTGACATATTTTCATCATAATGCTGACCCGTATGAACCAATATTTCTGTATGGTGTTTTCTTATTACATTTGATACTGCAGCAGCCTTTATGAATTGAGGCCTTGCCCCTACAACTGTTAATACCTTCATGTTTTTCCTCCCTGCAAAGTTTACTGTTGATTTTTAAGAAGTTGATCTTCTGGAACTTTTCTAAATTGTTTAGCAGGATTACCTGCTACTATAATTTCCTTTTCCACATCCTTTGTAACAACACTGCCTGCTGCTACAAATCCATCTTCATTTATTATCTTACCTGGAAGTATAGTAGCTTGAGCTCCAATTCTTCCACCCTTCTTTACTGTAACACCTTTGAAATGTTTGTATCTTTCCTTAGATCTTGCCGCAAAGTTATCATTTGAAGTTACAACTCCAGGTGCAATAAACACATTGTCTTCTACTTCTGAGTAAGCTGTAATATATACATTTGTTTCAATTTTACAGTTAGAACCTATTTTAGAGAAGTTCTCTATAGCAGCTCCTCTACCTATTATTGTTTTACTTCCTATAGTTACGTTTTCTCTGACTGTAGCCAAATCTGCAATAAGTGTATTTTCACCTATAACACAACCGCAGTATACTATAACTCCTGCTCCAATAAGACATCCATCCTTTATTAGAGCTGGATCAAATTTTTTCTCATCTTTAAATATACTATTTACTGATCTCATAGGCTCTTTACCTACTACGCTATTGTCATCTATCCTTACATTAGCTCCAATTTTACTTCCCTTATGTATAACTACATTATGACCTATCATGCAGTTATCTCCTATTGTAACATCGTCTTCAATAACTACAAATTTTCCTATACTTACATTATTGCCAACTTTTGAAGTATCCGATATATAATTTTCAGACATATATATTCTCCTTTTCCTGCATATTTAATAATTGAGAATGAAAGGCCTCCATTCTCAATTATTAACTGCTACCTATTTATTTTTTTCACTCCAACCATATCCATAGTTGAGAAATCTCCCATAGGGAATTTTACAGGCATACCTGTAAGTCTTGACTTATAAGCCGCCAAAATTATAGACATTCCCTTTTTGCCTTCTTCTCCATCTATAAGTGGCTTTCTATTATTATTTATTGCATCTATCATATCTTTGAAAAGAGGTATATGTCCAAAACCATATACAGTATCAGGATCTCCCTCTTGTGATTTTAATATTTCATCATCTAAATCCTTGTGATCTTCAAAATTCCAGGTTTCTATCTTATTTACTGCAAGTCCACCTATGCATACTGTTCCCTTTTCTCCAAAGACACTTAAAGTTTCTTCTAAGTTTTTAGGATAAACACAAGCAGTACCTTCAACTATACCTATAGCTCCATTTTTAAATCTTATAACAATAGCTCCAAAATCTTCAGCTTCTATATCTCTTAAGAAAGTATCACACTGAGCATAAACAGTGTCTATCTCTCCTCCCATCATCCACTGAAGTAAGTCTATATTATGTATACATTGATTCATCAATGTTCCACCGTCCAGCTTCCAAGTTCCTCTCCAAGGTGCCTGATGATAATATCCCATATTTCTATTCCATAGTATTCTAGCTGTACCATTTACAAGTCTGCCAAATCTATTTTCCTCCACAGCAGATCTAAGCTGCTGCACTGGTTTATTAAATCTATTTTGATGGCTTACGCACAATTTTACATTGTTCTTTTTAGAACATTCTATCATATCATCTGCATCTTTTATTGAAAGTGCCATAGGTTTTTCACATATTACATGCTTTTTGTCGTTCATGCAGTACATTGCTATTTCAGGATGATATCCACTTTCAGTAGCTATAGTAACTACATCTATATCCTGCTCTTCAAGCATTTTCTTATAATCAGTATAAACTGCTACTTTAGCATCTCCAACTTTTTCTATGTACTCATTTTTCCTTTGCTCTGCTTTTTCTTCTACCAAATCACAAACTGCTACTAAAACAGCTTCATCTTTATTAGCTGCTAGAGCTTCTACATGTTTGTAAGAAATTCTTCCACATCCTAAGATGGCAAATTTCAATTTACTCATAAAAACACCTCTTAAAAAGTAATATTTGTTTATAGTTTATGAATTTTTTCTCTGTTATTTTTTACATCTTTAGTAGCATTTCTTGTATCGTAAACAATTTTAGCTCTTTCTGCTATAGCCTCATAATCATAAGGGCTGTGATCTGTAGTTATAATTACTATATCGGATTCATCTATTACATCTTCCCATTTTACTGTGTGATATACTTTTCCATTACGTTTAAATTCAGGAATAAATGGATCACTTACAATTACCTCTGCTCCATTTTTCTCCAAGTGATCTATTACTTTAAGGGCTGGTGACTCTCTTAAATCATCTATATCCCTCTTATAAGCTACTCCAAGAAGAAGTACTTTTGCACCATTCATAGCTTTTTTATGTCCATTTAAAAGCTTCATAGCATTATCAACTACGAATTCTGGCATAAAATCATTTATTTCTCCAGAAGTCTCTATTAATTTTGTATGATAATCATATTCTTTTGCTTTCCATGAAAGATAAAATGGATCAAGAGGTATACAATGTCCTCCAAGTCCTGGTCCTGGATAAAAAGCCATAAAGCCATAAGGTTTTGTTTTGGCTGCATCTATTACTTCCCATACGTCTATTCCCATTCTTTCACAAAGTACAGCCATTTCATTGGCAAGACCTATGTTTATATTTCTGAAAGTATTTTCAAGTATCTTCTCCATTTCTGCTACTGCAGGACAGGATACAGTATATATTTCACTTTCCAATATGTTTCTATATAATGTAGCTGCCACTTCTGTACATTCAGGAGTACATCCTCCTACTACCTTTGGGGTATTTTTTGTCTTATACTGTTTATTACCTGGATCTACCCTTTCTGGTGAAAATGCAAGGAAAAAGTCTTTTCCACATTTAAGCCCGCCTTCTTCTAGTATAGGCTTTAACACTTCTTCTGTAGTTCCTGGATAAGTAGTACTCTCAAGTACTATGAGCATTCCTCTATGCAAATATTTTGCAACACTTTTAGTGGAACTAACTACATATGATATATCTGGCTGTTTATATAAATCTAATGGAGTAGGCACACATATAGAAACTGCATCTACATCTTTTACAAAACTAAAATCTGTAGTAGCTTTAAGTCTTCCTTCCTTAACCAATTTCTCTAAATCTGAATCCACTATATCACCAATATAGTTATGTCCTTCATTTACGGATTCAACTTTTTTATCCTGAACATCAAATCCAATAACTTCATATCCTGCTTTAGCTTTTTCTACTGCAAGTGGAAGTCCTACATATCCTAATCCTACTACTCCTAACTTAGCTTTCCTATCCTCTAATTTTTGAATTAATTCATCTCTCAACTGCGACATCTTTTTACCTCCTAGTTTAGCATCATTTCTACTTTTTTCATTATAATACAACCCAATTTCTTTGTCATCTTCATATACATACTATTGCTTTTCTTTTACAATAAAATCAAGTATATCCTTTTCTATTTTTTGTCCACACTCCTTTGGAGTTATCTTTCTGGAAGTAAGCTCTGTCATTACCTTGTTTGCATTTTGAAGAGCCTGAACCTCAGATACATTTGGCAATATTTGCCCATACTCAGACTGCTGTACAAAAGTTCTTTCCTTAGGGTCATTTTTCACTTCTTTTATGTTGTAATCCACTTTATACGGAGGAATTCTTCCTGTTATTTTAAAAAGTGGAGTACTAGAATGATTAATGAGATATTTCATAAGACTCCAATCCTCTTTTTGATGCTGGGACTTAGAACTTACATAACCTACTTGTGCCGTTACAAAGGATGTCATCTGTTTACCATTGTATTTTGGGAAAGGTACTACAGAATAATTAAGTCCTGATGCATCTAGCTCTTGAAGATCCCAAGATCCACTTACATAGAAACTTGTTTTTCCATTTTTAAAATTGTTTCTTGCAGTTATACTATCTATATTTTCGGGCATCAACTTATACTTCTGCACCATATCCTGAATCATGGTATATCCTTTAATTGCAGCTTCATTATTAAGTCCTATATCTTTTACGTTGTAATCACCATTTTCCTTTTTAAATATATAAGCACCGTTTGCTTGAAGAATTGGGAAACTTAAATAAAAGTTATTTATATCATACTGAAATCCCTGTTTTTCTCCCATTGAAATCAGCTCTTCCAGTGTATTAGGTACCTTTTTAACTTTATCCTTATTATAATAAAGTCCATAGGTTTCCACAGATATAGGTATTCCATACATCTTATTCTTAAAAGATACAGTTTCAAGTGCCGATGGTATATATTTATTTTTATCTATAATGTTATCTGGAACCTGTGCTAGTAATTTTTCATTATGAAGTTTTTCCATCCTGTCATGTGATACTCCAAATTCTATATCTGGTTCCATATTACGTAAGGATGCTTCAATATAAGCCCTGTTGTCTCCTTTATCTGAATGAATTATCACCTTGTATCCCGAGGTTTTGGACCACTGATCTGCTAAAGTCCTAAGTTCTGCTATTTCAGGATCTGTAAGATGTGACCAAATTACTATTTCCTTGTCATTTTTACCTGTACCTGCAGTATCTGCTGTGGTGCATCCAGTTAAAAAAAGTGCAAATACCAAAACCACAGATATAAGTTTATAAAATCTCTTCATTAGAACTTTCTTCTCCTTTTCACCGCATTAATTAGCAAATTTATGCAATTTTTAATTTCTTTTTTACCAAATTTATTATATTAGCAAGCTCCTGTACTTTTAATATAAGCAGCATAATCACATACACTGCTATACCAACTATGATGCAAATAAAGAGTGTCAAAAGCTGTCCCTTAAATCCACCTAGTAAATTTCCCAGGAAATTATTTATTAAAAATATACACACTCCCATAGTACCTGCAGCTGTCATTATCTTTATTCCAACTTTAAACATATTAAATCCATTTATATTTCCAACTCTTTTTCTTAAATCCTTAGCTAAAAGCACGCAGCTTACAAACGCAGAAATTGTTGTAGCTAAAGTAAGTCCTCCTATACCCATCTTTTTCACAAGTACTATGCTCATAACTATATTTACAGCTACACCTAATGCACCATTTATCATAGGTGTAGTAGTATCTTGAATAGCGTAAAAAGCTCTGTTAAATACATCTCTTATTCCCCAAAATACCAGTCCAGATACCAAGAAAAGTAGTGCATCAGCAGTCATATTAACTGCCTGCTTATTAAAGGCACCGTGCATGAAGAGTGCACTTATTACAGGAACTCTAAGTATCAACATTCCTACTATAGCTGGTATTACTATGATATTGATATTATTTACTGCTATGCTTATATGTGACTTAAAATCTTCATAATTTTTAAGACTTCCGTCCCTAGATAAAGAAGGATATATAACCGTAACTATTGCAGATGCAAAAGTGAAATAAACAAGCATATTTAACTTATTTGCATAATCAAGTGCCAATATACTTCCTACTACAAGAGTAGAAGCCATTCTCTTTTGAACTACTTCATTTACCTGATTAACGCCAGTTCCAATCACAACTGGAGCAATCAATGAAAGCATTTTTTTAATCTTAGGATCTTTTAAATTTATTTTAGGACTATATTTATACTTATTTTTTATAAGCCATGGAATTTGTACCACTATCTGAAGTCCGTTTCCAAGCATAGTAGCTGCTGTGAGGCCTACAATTCCATAATGACTTCCCATTAGCACATAAGCTATTATAGGTATGTTCATTGCTATTCCAACTAATGCTGGAGCTGTGAAATCGTCTAAAGTTTGAAGCACTGCCGTGTAGCCGCTGTTTAAACTCAAAAAAAGTATATTTATCATACTCATCTTAGTTAATAATATGGTTAAATTATATCTTTGACCTTTAAAATTAGAAATTACATTAACTATATCTGTAGTAAATATCCATCCTAAAACACATAAAAACAACGAAATAATCATTAGGATGTTCATTATGCAATTGGCAAATTTAAACATTTCTTCTTTGCCATGTTTACTATATGTTTCACTGAGTATTGGAATAAAAGTGGTAGTAATTGCAATTCCAAACAAATTAAACATCAAATTTGGTATGGTAAGTGACATAGTGTAGGCATCTGAACTAGCAGATGCTCCAAATGCACTGGCAATAAGTGCATCCCTTACAAATCCTATTACCCTGCTTGCCATTGAAATTACCATTACTACACCAGCAGCTTTAACAAGTCCATCTTTCTTCATATTTTCCTCCAAAATTATCCTACCTGCATCTAAGCACTGCCTAAAGCATTTTCAAAGAAATAGCCAGTTAGTATGCTATCTTATTTTCTTTTAAATGCCTAATGTGTAAATTATATCTTCAAGTATTTTATCACTAATCAATTCTATATACAACGAATTGAAAATAGCTTGTTAACATCTTTACTTATGTCCTAAAAATACTTTACTTAGTATAGGTATTTTATTAAGTATCCATTTACATATTAAAATAGGTATAAATCCTACTAAAATCATTATTACAATTACAAAGCTATAATTTAATTTCAACATTTGATAACATAAAACCCTGGCTCCTGTTTGTGAAAACCAGGACAAGAGGTAAATATCATAGCTGTATTTTCCCACTTTTCTAAACAATTCTCCACCTGAAGTATTCATTATGAGTTGGGATACCATTAAAAATATACTACTTCCGAGAAGAGATGTAACTAGGTTGTAGTAAGGATACACTTCCTTTCCCACATCAAATACATTCATAGCCATAAGAACTATAGAAAATACTAAAACTATAGCGTACTTATTTTTAATATTATTCCATTTATCGTAAGTATTTTTCAAATATACTCCGAAGAAAAAGTAAAACAAATAATGAATTACACCATACACATAAAATAAACCTATTTGCTTTGTAAACAACAGATTAAAAAGCAAAGTTATTACTAAAGTCAAATTTATAGGTAATTTTTTAAAAATTGGTGCGACTGCAAATATGAAAAATAATGTATATATAAACCAAAAATATTGTATTGGAATATCTAAAGGATAAATCAATATATTTGTTATGAGGCTGTTTAGCTTTACCGGTCTCGCAGCATAGTTATTCATATATAATTTTATAGGCACCGCCACTAGTGACACTGCAAAATATGGAACCATAAGTCTTTTAAATTTTCCATAAACAAAACTGCCATAATCTCTTACAGTCTTTATACTATATATCTTATAGGCGAAAAAACCTGATATAACAAAAAAGAAAGGCATATGGAATGAATATATGAGTTTATATATATAGGCATAAAATGCACTGCCATTAAACGCTGAATCAGGAAACGAATGTCCCAGCACTACTAAAAATATACCTATTCCTCTAGCTATATCCATATCCTTATAATACTTCTTCATCACTCTTTACTCCTCCACAAGCAATCAATACTAAAAACTTAGTAAAATTAATTATATTTCCTTAGGCAGCAAATATGCCAAAAGTACTCCAAGACCCAATCCACTAGTGAGCAGTGTAGTAAGTATAGGCCCATTAAATAGTGCCATTATGCCTCCAAAGAGAAGCGTTGATACTAAAAGTATATTTTTGCTTTCTACAGATCTTATGATTATCATTATAAAATAAAGCAGTATTGCAAATATGACTATACCTATAATTCCAAAATTCATATAGGCATCCCCATACCAAGTTACATTTAGCCTCATATCCGGTCTTCCATAATAAACTGTAGCCATATAGAAATTAGGATCCATATTGTATATATTTTTAAAGAAATGTCCTAGTATGCCCTGAGCTAACTTCATCTTAGGGTACATAGAAAAGAAATCAAAATACTCTAGTGCTATAAGTGAAGGCCATAAGAACACTCTTATTATTATGAGTAAATATATTGATAATTTTTTTAGGTACAATGCTGCAATTCCAAGTGCTACGGCAAGTGCCATTATTTTTTCTATAAAGCTTCTCTTTATTCCATATCTCAATATCATTCCAAAAAACGGTGCTAAGAGTAGAACTGCAAATTGAGTCTTATATGCAGCATATCCATATAACACAAGCTGCAGTACAAAAGGTATGAATACAAGTTTATATTTTCTCTTGTACATTAAAAATGCAAGTATAAATGGATTTATTATATTTCCAAGCCACTGTACAAAATAATCTACAAATTTCCCTGCATGATCCCTGTAATCCAACCTTACTGAATATACATCTTTAAAAGCCTGAATTATTTTAGTAGGCATTCCAAGCTTATAGATTATATAACCATAGCCAACTACCATAAATGCTATTAAGCCTATCCAAAAAGTTTTAGGACTAATATTTATTTGAGGTATTTTAAAATCAAACTTACTAGTAAGCAAAACTCCTATTAATCCTACTGCAGCTATTGTATATATAAATACTGGTGAATTTTTACTATCTCCAAGTCCGCTCATAATATATACTATTAGAAGTGGTGTAGTACTTAAAATTAAAAACAAAAGCCAATACAAACTTGTCAGTTCTTCAATTCTATGAGGCAGTAAAAAAACAGCCGTATATATTATAACTACAAACAAAGGCAGCATAATAAGTGACCTTTTCAAAATACCCTGATTTATTATAAAATTAAAAGATTTATAGTACTCTATTGAATGTATATATCCAAATGTTAGTGCAGCTATTATGAATAAATATAAGATAATAGATAATATCTTGCTATCCTTATTTATCATATTGTAAATTTTATGTATCATTCAGAAACCTCCTATTTTAACTGATCACTTATGACTTATCATTTAGATCTACCAAACACAAGTGATTTAAAAAATCCAACTGCAGTTCCTGCGCCATAGGCAATATGCAGTAGGAAAAATAATATAAACATAAGTGGCATATACTTTATACCATTCTTTGAACCTATCTTTATACATTCCAGTATATCTATAAGGAAATAGCTCCCCAGTGCTAAAACTTCTATAACTTTGCTGAGTAAAAATAATCTATATGTTGCACCAAACAGCAGTATGGTAAGAAGAAAAGTTAAAGGTACAAGATGCCTTATTCTAACTATTTCCCTGTTTGTAATTAAAGAACCTCCTATTTCCTTCCCATTTGCAAAATTTTGAGATATTATCTTTTTTATACTGCTTCTTGGTTTATAATAGGATATTATATCTTTATTCTGGTATATTTTATATCCAGCTTTTAATATTCTATTATTCATATCATTGTCTTCACTTCTAGCTAAACTTTCATTGTAAAGTCCTACTTTATCAAATACCCATCTCCAAAAAGCTCCATTCCAAACCGTATCTACAAATCCCTGGTAATCTTTCTGTCTAAATTTAGCTACACCTATTCCAAATTTACTTTCATGTAAAAATACAATACAATTTTCTATATAAGATTTTGATGTTAAAAGATAAGTAGGTCCTCCTACATTTACTACATTTTGTGATTTTAATTTATTTAAAGTGCTTACACATCCACTTACATAATTTTTATCATAAAGTGCATGACCATCTACTCTTACAACTATATCTCCTTCTGCCATTTCTATTCCCTTATTTAAACCTGCAGATTGTATTTTTTTAGGATTATCTATTATTCTAATCTTCTCATTTTCAAATTTCTCTATTATATCTCTAGTTGAATCAGTAGACATACCATCTAAAACTAATATTTCAATAATATTATCATAAGTTTGATTTATTATAGAATTAAGGCACTTTTCTATATGTATTTCTTCATTGTACACAGGAATTATTATTGAAACTGTATCCTTATTATACATACAAATCTCCTTTTCAATTCTATGAAAATAATTTACTTTTCATATATTTTGCTTAATATAGGTTCATTGGCTTCCCAGAAATAATTATTCTTCAATCTTTTCATATTGTCTACTATGCTCTTCTTTTCTTCCCGATCTTCTATGAGTTTTCCTATGATATGCTCTAGTGTATCCTTAAGATTACCACCGTCTATTCCATATCCAAAATTGTTTTTGCAGACCTCATATCCAAATTCCGTAATTTTGTTTGCAATAACGGGAGTTTCAGTTATTATGCTTTCATAAAACTTATTTGGCATAGATATAGTAGCCGTATCTCCAGGATAAAAGGCATACGTTATGTCTATGTTCCTGTAAAGTTCTTCTAATTGATCTATATGATAAGCTCCTCTTATATCTACATTTGAAAACTTTTTTGAATATTCAGCAAGCTTTTCAGAATATATTCCCCTTCCACAAACAACTATTTGCACAAACTTGCTGTATTTTTGAGAAGCATCAATTAATGCTTTCATTTCATCATAATATCTGACAGATCCTATAAAACCAATTCTAAGTTTATCACTTGGAGTTTTTTCTATATTATTAAATAGATTTTTATAAGGAGCATTGTTTACTATGTAAATATTTTTACTTATTTTACTGTAAACTTCCTTCATTTTTGGGGTAACTACTATGTGAATATCTACTTTCTTTAACATATGTCTTTCCATTAAAATTATTAAATTATAAATACATTTGTTTAAAAATCCTTTTCTGTTATAAAAGTACAGATAGAAAAGATCATGTTCGTCATATATTAATTTCAACTTAAGTTTTTTATTTATACTAAAGCCTATAAAAAGTCCATCAAAGTCGTGGCAGTGGAGTGCCTCAAAATCTTTATTTTTTAAATAGTTGTATACATCTCTTTTAAAATTAAAAAATTTGAAAGCCTGCTTATATCCACTTCCATACTGGGCATTTCCAAAAAATCTTACTATTTTTATACCATCCAAATTTTCTTCAGGCTTATCAATATAAGTTCCTTCCCTATCCCAACATAATATAGTAATTTTATGGCCAAGTTTTGTCAAAGACTTCGCCTCTTTATATACCCTGGGGTCAGGATCAAATCCATTTGTAAGTATCATTGCAATATTCAATATTCTTTCACCTCATAATCTCATTGTATATATGAATGGTTTTCTGAGCATTTCTAAGCCAGGTAAATTCACTTAATACTGTTTTCTTCCCATTTTCACCTACAATTTTAGCCTTATCCTTATGACTCAATATGTAATCTATAGTACAAACTAGATCATCTAAATCATGAGGTTCAACCAAAAATCCATTTTTTTTATCCACAATAACATCCTCTATTCCCTGACCTTTAACACCTATAACTGGTATACCACTATTCATTGCTTCTATATACACTATTCCAAAACCTTCCTGCCAGCTTGGAAGTGCAAATACATCACATTTTGGGGACATATATTTTATTACTTGAGAATGAGGTAACTTTCCTAGAAAAATCACATTTTTATTTAAACTCAAATTGTCTACAAGCCTTTTTAAGTTCCTGTACTCCTCTCCATCGCCAATTACGTAATATTTTATAGTAGGATATATATTTACAAGCTTTGAAACAGCTCTTATATTCAAATCTATTCCCTTTGTCTTTATTAAAGCAGACACACTGAGCATTACATAATCTCCTTCTAGCTCAACCTGCTTATCTGCTACACATTCCTCTGGGTTAATTCCATTATTTATTACTACTGTTTTATCTAGAAGCTCCTTCTTTTCTATAATGTTTCTCAGTTTATTACTGACAGTTATTATTTTGTCTGCATTTTCCAAAACCTTAGTCACATTTTTTCTACACATATTATTCTTTTTTATAGTATATTGAAAATCCTGACCATGAATTGTCACTACAAAAGGCACTTTATACTTTTTACTAAGACTTATACTTGCAAATCCTACAGGTATAGCTGTATGTGCATGTATTACATCGAATTTAAACTTTTTATACAATTTGCTTATAATTTTCCTTATACCTAAGTACATAAAAAATCCTGAGTATTGAAGGAATAGCCCTCCCGGGAATTCTATATATCTAGGATAAAAAACTTCCACACCATCAAGTACCATTTTAGATGGAATATCAATGTAAGCTTTATACTTCTTTATGTTCCCTAAAAAAGCTGGTACATAGGGAACAGGGCACACAACCTTTACCCTACAGCCTTCATTTATGAGTTTTTGCACTTGTTTGTGGACAAAAATACCTAAAACGCTGTTAGAAGATGAGGGATACATATGTGAAATAACTAGTACATTCTTCATGGCTTTATTCATCCTTTTGCTATTTTTTTCTCTTATAGGTTGGTACTTTTTCCTCTATAAGTTTGATTATTTCCTCTTTATCTTCATTTACCACTTCTCTAAACTGTTTTATAGACTCCTCTACAAAAGTCATATCTATTTTACCTGGTTTTTCAACAAATATCTTATCATGTTCCGTGGAAGTTAAAGCTACTTCATTCATAAGAAGTTCCTCATATAATTTCTCTCCCGGTCTTAAACCTGTATATTCTATTTTTATATCCACATCAGGTTCATATCCAGATAAAGTTATAAGATCCTTGGCCAGATCTACTATTTTTACGGGTTTTCCCATATCAAGTACAAAAATTTCTCCACCATGGGCTATGGCACCTGCCTGAATTACAAGCTGTGCTGCTTCAGGTATCGTCATAAAAAATCTATTTATTTCAGGATGGGTTACCGTAACAGGTCCCCCATGGGCTATTTGCTTTTTAAAAAGTGGAATTACCGAACCATTACTCCCTAAAACATTTCCGAATCTTACAGCTACATACTCCGTCTCACTAACTTCGTCAAAAGCCTGCACCATAATTTCACAAAATCTCTTTGAAGCTCCCATAACATTAGTTGGATTAACTGCCTTATCCGTACTTATTTGAACAAACTTATTCACTTTAAATTCATCACAACATTTTAGTACATTATAGGTACCAATTATATTATTCTTCACGGCTTCTGCCGGATTACCTTCCATAAGTGGAACGTGCTTATGAGCAGCTGCATGAAAAACCACTTCTGGTCTGTATTTATCAAATATACTTCTTAATCTATCTTCATCTCTTATAGAAGCTATAATTATGGCTTTATTTAATTTTGAATAATTATAGTTTAATTCCATCTGCACGTCATAAACGTTATTTTCATATATGTCTAGTATCAAAAGTTGCTTTGGACCAAATCTAGCTATCTGTCTGCATAATTCAGATCCTATAGATCCTCCACCACCTGTTACCATTATAATCTTATCCTTTATGTACTTATTTATATTTTCATTGTTAAGCTTAACTTCGTCTCTTCCAAGAAGATCTTCTATATTTACATCTCTTAATTTGCTCATATTTAAATTTCCATCTATCATTTCATATATGCCAGGCAAAGTTTTAAGCTTGCATTTTGTACTCTTGCATATATTTATGATTTCCCTTTTAGTCTTGATATCTGCAGAAGGCATTGCAATTATTATTTCTTCTATGCTTCTTTCTTTGCATATTCTTGGTATGTCATCTCTTCCTCCTAAAACTTTTATACCATTTATCAACTTTTTTCTTTTTGTTTCATCATCATCTACAAGTCCAACTACATCATAATTAAAATTTCTATTTTTCTTTATCTCTTTTATGAGCACTGCCGATGCATCTCCTGCACCAATTATAAGAAGTCTTTTATTTCTTATCTTTTTATATTGTCCTACGCTTTTATCTTGAAGTAACCTGTATATAAATCTTATACCGCCTAAGGTTAGCACAGATAATATCCAAAAAATTATATGTACAGTATATGGAAATCTATAATACCTATTTTCAAGAAATTTATAATTTATAAAATAGCTGTAAATTACAAATATAATATTGGATACAGAAACAGAATATACAATAGAAATTAACTCTTCTACTGATGCATATTTCCATATACTATCGTATAAATTAAAAACTTTGTTAAATACTAAAGTTATAATTACCATAGGAATAACTGAAATTTTTAAAAATATTATATATTCCTGCTGTATATTAAAATCAAATTTAAGTAATAAGGCAAAATATAAGGAACCTATAAGAAATAATATATCGTATACTATGAGTTTTTTGTCTTTTTGCATTTCAACACTTCCTAAATTATTGTAAAAATTTTATATAAAAACTCCCTTTATCTATTTTACATCATAAACAAAATTATTCAACACATTTTTTAACAGGTAATGTCACACATCACACAATTTAATACTGCTGTTCTATTTCACCAGCAGTATTGATAAATTAATTAATTTTTTGTTACTAAATAAATTGCATCTATAATTTTACATAAATTCTAAAATTATAGATGCAGCTTTATTAAACTCTATTTGTTATGAGAATTAGAAGTTATATCATCATAAACTTCTTTAAATATCTTTTGTTCTTTTAAATCCAAAAGATATTTCATAAAAGGCTTTTTCAGTTCATCTCTCTTCAAGGCATATTCCACAGTGGCTTGTAAAAATCCAAGTTTATCTCCCACATCATACCTTCTTCCCTCAAAATTATATGCATACATAGCTTCATTTTGAGCTAAAGTTCTCAGGGCATCTGTGAGTTGAATTTCTCCTCCCTTTCCTGGAGTAGTGTTCTCTAATATTTCAAATATGGATGGTGTTATTATATATCTTCCAAGTATGGCTATATTAGACGGAGCCTCTTCAACTTTAGGTTTTTCTATTAAATCTTTAACTTTGTATACCTTATCTTCTATATACATTCCTTTTACTATACCATATCTATCTACGTATTCTTTAGGAACCTCCTGTACACCTATAATTGAAGTTTTATATTCATCATAGCATTTTATAAGCTGTTTTAGGCAAGGTTCTTTACTATCTACCACATCATCACCGAGCATTACCGCAAAAGGTTGATTTCCAACAAAAGTTTTTGCACAACTTATTGCATGTCCAAGACCCTTAGGTTCCTTCTGTCTTATGTAATATATATCTGCCATATTTGATATATCCTGTACCATTTTCAAAAGATCTTTCTTGTCTTTATTCTCCAGTTCCTGTTCCAATTCTACGGATTTATCAAAGTGATCTTCTATTGCCCTCTTATTTTTTCCTGTTATTATCAAAATTTCTTCTATTCCAGATGCTACTGCTTCTTCTATAATATATTGGATGGTAGGCTTATCTACTATAGGCAGCATTTCCTTAGGTTGGGCCTTTGTAGCAGGCAAAAATCTTGTTCCAAGTCCAGCAGCTGGTATTATAGCTTTTTTTACATTCACCTTAAAATCTCCTTTCACATTCATGTTACATAGGATTACTTTTTTTCAATCTTCTTAATAAAGTTATCTATTTCAATAACTACTTCATCTTTAGGATCTATTTTCTTTGCGATTTCCAAATGTTTTTTTGCATCTTGTAAATTTCCAGAGTCCAAATAGCACATTATAAGATTAGTGCATATTTCTACGGATCTAGTGGCTTCAAATGCTTTTCTCAAATAAGCTATAGCCTTTTCATAGTCTCCAATAGATGCATAATTTATGCCCATTTCATTTACAATTTCTACTATACTGCTGTCTATATTAAGTGCATCGTTTAGGTAATAAATTGCCTTTTCATAATTTTCTAGTTTTCTATATCCAACTGCTATGTAGTAATACAAGGAAGCATTATCTCCAAAAGTATCCATAAGAGGTATTAACAATTTTAATGCTTCTTCAGGATTATCTTCTAAAAGCTCTTTTCCCCTGTCATAGTGTACAATAGATTTAAGTTCTTCTTTCATATCTGTTATTTCTAAGGTTTCTTTTCCGCCTTTTCCTACATAGTTATTTATATAAAACAATGCTTTTTCATAATCTCCCTCTTCTCTTTTAATAAGGGATTCATAAAGATATGGCAGTGCATAATTTTCTTTGGATTCGGCTCTTTTTAATATTTGCAATTCCTCTTCCTTATATATTTTGTTGGTTTTTCTAATCTCATCTACCATAGCTATAAGTTTGTCATATATTTCTATAGAATCTTCCATAGTAGATAACCCTTTTAATAATATATAGGCATCTTCATATTCTTTATTTTTAACATTCTTTGCTATTATGCCTTTTATAAATCTAATGTATTCATTATTTCCGGTTATTATGCTCTTATACTGCTTGCTAAACTTAAAATTTTCATCTGCACCTAATACGTAAAACATGCCTTCAATAAAATACCCTATTGGTATTCTATCCATATTGTTTTTAATTTTAACATCGTCAACTATATTTTTAGAACTTAAAGGCAAATATATATCTTCTGGGAAAGTAACTTTAAATATTTTTTCTAAACTTTTTTCATTTACTTCTACAAATAATAATTTAGATAATTTTTCTGCAAAATGTGATTTTATATCCATTAATTTACCACCTACACAATTTATTAGCAATTTACATCGTCTATTATTTTCATAACTCTTTTCTCAAATACATTCATTTTTTCTTCAGCATCTTTCAAGCTGTTTCCTATTATTGAAAGATAAATTTTTATTTTAGGTTCCGTTCCCGAAGGCCTAACTACAAACCAAGACTTATCCTCCATAATAAATTTCAGCACATTTGACTTAGGTAAATGTATTATATTTTCATTTATATTTATTAAATCTTTTTCTACACTTAACTTATAATCTAATTTTTTAACTATTTTTGCATCACCAAGTGTTCTTTTCATGGAATGCCTCATGTACTGGAGAATTTTTTCTATTTTTTCGTGACCTTCTCTTCCTTTAAGTTCTACTGAAATCAACTTTTCTTTATAAAATCCATATTTTTTATACAGATTTAATAGAGCCTCGTAAAGACTCATGCCCTTCGTTTTATAGTACAGCGTCATTTCACATATAAGCGTAGCTGCAATTACAGCATCCTTGTCTCTTACAAAATCTCCTGCCAGATAGCCGTAGCTTTCTTCAAATCCAAATATATACTCTTTATTTTCCTTGCTTTTAAATTCTTTTATTTTTTCTCCTATATATTTGAATCCAGTTAACACATTTACTAATTCTACTCCATATTCTTTTGCTATATCTTGAACCATCTCCGTAGTTACTATAGTTTTTACCACAACACCATTTTTCGGCAATTTATCAATTTCCTTTAAGGATGAAAGAATATAATGGGTTAAAAGAACACCTACTTGATTTCCAGTAAGTGTTTTATACTGGCCTTCTACATTCTTCACTACTATCCCTATTCTATCACAATCTGGATCTGTTCCAAATATTATATCTGGCTTTATAGCCTGTGCCATATCTAAAGCCAGTTTAAAAACTCTAGGATCTTCTGGATTAGGATATTCTGCTGTTGGAAAACTCCCATCTGGGCTTTCCTGTTCTTTTACTATATTCACATTTTCATATCCAAGTTCTTTAAGCGCCCTTCTCACTGGAATATTACCAGTTCCATGCAGTGGAGTATATATTATTTTTAAATCTTTTGCATGTGCCTCTATAAGATCTTTCCTTATAGCAAGGTTCTTTACTTTCTCTATATAGGATTTATCTATATTTTCTCCCAACATATGAAGTATACCTTTGTTTTCAGCTTCTTTTAAATCCATATGTTTTATTTCTGAAAAATCACTGATACTTTCTATACAAGATAGTATTTCATTTGCAAAATCATCTGTTACCTGTCCACCATCTTCCCCATATACCTTATATCCATTATATTGCTTTGGGTTATGAGATGCTGTTATAACAACACCTGCCTTACTTTTAAGTTCTCTTACCGCATAGGAGAGCATTGGTGTTGGATGGAGAGTTTTAAAAAGATTTACTTCTATACCATTGGCACATAAATTACTTGCAGCAGCCTCTGCAAATTCCTTGGACATTATTCTACAATCATAAGCTATGCATACGGAAATACTTGTATTATATTTCTTTATAAGATATTTTGATAATCCTTCTGTAGCTTTTCCAACAGTATATATATTCATTCTATTACTGCCTATACCTATTACGCCTCTAAGACCTCCTGTGCCAAATTCCAAATCCTTATAAAATCTATCTTCTATTTCCTTTTCATCTTCTATATTTTTTAGTTCTATTTTTCCATCATCATCCACATAAGGTGAACTCAACCAATATTCATATTTTTCTCTATACATTATCTTTACCTCCTATATGCAATATTTAACATTTACTATTATACTATAAACTATATCTAAAAACATGTATACAACCATATTTTTACCTCATAATATATATATATAACTTATTTCTTAATTTTAGGTTAATTTATTTATATAAATTGGTATTATTGAATCTCTATATGAATTAACATATAATGATATTAGTTTTTACTAAGTATGATTATCCCTTTAATTCCAAGAGTTAAAGGGTATTTTTTTTGAAGGAAGGTGTTTATCAAGGTGTATAAATTAGATCAAAGTGAAACTCCACTGTTTGATGCATTAATGGAATATGTAAATAGGAATACCATTCCTTTTCATGTGCCAGGTCATAAAAAAGGGAACGGTATAGACGAAGAGTTTAAAAACTTCATGGGAGAAAACCCCTTTAAAATTGACGTTACTGTATTTAAATTAGTGGATAGTCTTCACCATCCTACTGGTCCAATAAAAAGGGCACAGCAATTAGCTGCAGATGCCTATGGCTCTGATGCTGCTTTTTTTTCAATACATGGAACATCTGGTGCTATACAAACCATGATCATGTCTGTAGTGAATTCAGGAGATAAAATAATAATTCCAAGAAACGTGCACAAATCCGTTACTGCTGGAATTATATTAAGTGGTGCAATACCTGTATATATGCAACCTGAACTAGATAAAACAATAGGAATTGCCCATGGTGTTACTTCTGAAACCGTAGAAAATACTTTAAAACAAAATCCTGATGCAAAGGCTGTTTTAATTATAAATCCCACCTATTACGGAGTAGCTGCAGACATTAAAAAAATATCAGATATAGTACACAATTATGATATTCCTTTAATTGTAGACGAGGCCCATGGACCACACCTTGGTTTTAACGATAATTTGCCAATATCAGCTATGCAAGCTGGTGCCGATATGTGTTCCCAAAGTACTCATAAAATAATAGGTGCTATGACTCAGTGTTCGCTGCTTCACGTTCGTTCAGAGCGTATTGATATACACAAAGTTCAACAAGTTTTATCTCTACTGCAAACAACTTCACCTTCTTATGTCTTAATGGCTTCGCTGGATTGTGCCAGAAGGCAAATAGCTCTCCATGGAAAAGAATTGCTGAGTAAAGCTATTGACCTGTCAAGTTATGCCAGGTATAAAATCAACAATGTACCAGGATTCTACTGTTTTGGTGAAGAAATAGTTGGTAATCCCGGCGTAGTGTCCCTTGATCCTACCAAAATAACCATAACCTGTAGAGATTTAGGTATTACAGGCTATGACTTAGATATGATTTTATCAAATAAGTATCATATACAAATGGAACTCTCAGATTTATATAATATTTTAGCTGTTGGTTCTTTTGGCGATACTAAAGAAAATATAGATGCCCTTATAAATTCTCTAGAAGAAGTAAGTACAGAATACTATGGGAGAGGAACTAGAAAATCAGACTTTCTGGATATGCCTTCTATACCAGTACAATTAAAAATTCCAAGAGATGCTTTTAATTCTGAAAAAACGCCGGTGCTGTTAAAAGACAGCATAGGTATGATAAGTGGAGAATTTTTAATGGCATATCCTCCTGGAATACCAGTGCTTTGCCCGGGTGAAGAAATAACAAAAGAAATTGTAGACTACGTGCAAGAACTAAAAGATACTGGATTGTATGTTCAAGGCACAGAAGACCCTGAAGTTGAATATATCAAAGTAGTAAAATAATTTCTCAAACAAAAATAAAATTACACTGCGGATATTTTTACAACCTTCAGCCCATTAAATATTTTGATAAGTCCAAGTAAAAAATTTTGAAAAAAACTAATAACTTTTGAAAACTCGTACCTCAGACAATTCAAAAGCCATAAGTTTTTCAAAAATTTTTTACTAAGACTTATATGAAAAATATTTAAATGGGCTTCATTATTGTAAAAATATCTCTCCGTGTAATTTTATTTTTTTGTATAATTATTTTATTCATGTTTGATAGAAATACGTATTAACCATCGTATTAGATTTATGAATAGCTCTTCGGGAGGTATATGATGAAGATAGATGAAAGTAATTATATAAGTGAACTAAAGCGAAAAAATAGTAAAGCATTGGATTACACTTATTCAAAATATGTTGGATTGGTATATATGGTAGTTTTTGATTTATTAAAAGATACAGCATCTAAGCAGGATATTGAAGAGTGCGTAAGTGATATTTTTATATCACTTTGGAAAAGTGCCGCCAAATATGATGCTAATATTACAACTTTTAAAAAATGGCTTGTTGCTATATCAAAATATAAAGCAATTGACTACATAAGGAAGCTAAATAAAACACCTAAAGCCGTTGAACTTAAAGATGATACAGCAATATCCAATGATAATATTGAGGAAAAAATCATTCAAACTAATGATATTAATACTATTGTAGGTATTATAAAAAATATGAGTGAAATTGACAGACAAATATTTATCAAACGATATATTTTAAATGAAAATATTAATAATATTGCTGAATATTTAAATCTACCCAGAACTGTAATTGACAATAGATTATCTAGGGGCAGAAAATTTATAAAAAATAAATTGGAAAAGCTTATGGGGAGGTAATTATATGGGAACTGTAAATAGTGATGAAGATATTATATTTGAGTTACTAAATTATGCTGAAATTGATGATAAGTTTGATGAAAGCTTTGAATTGGATGATTTAAGCTCAAAAAGAATTAAAAAGAACCTTAAAAAGAAATTACAAAAAAGAAAGAACAAAATAAAATATGCTATTACAGCATGTATACTAATATGTTTAAGTACCGCTGTAATAAATAATCATACCTTAGCTGTTAATATAACGGAATCTCTAACACAATCAATAGCAAATATACGAGGTGATTATGCAGACTATAAAAAATATACTCAGCACGTTAGTCTAACAGCCTATGATAAAAATATTAAATTTGTAATTAATGAAATAGCAAGTGACAATAATAAAATTATGATTTCTTATTCTATCATTGGTGACAATAGTTTAAAAAATACATTGAACGTTTCAGGTTCAATTACGGGAATGTTGAAAATTAATGAAAAAGAGTTTACCTTTGGTGATTCTATAGGAGGTGAAAATCAAATTGGTGATAAAAGATATGATGGTGTTATGGAAATAGATACAATGAAACATAACTTTCCAAATACATTTTATTTGTCTATGAATATTACTCAAATAGCTGGCTTAGATGGTAACTGGAAATTCAATATCAAAGTAGATAATAAGGATATAGAAAAGGAAACTAAAACTTATAATGTTAATAAAAATATTAACATTGGAAATACAAAGTATAGAATAAAAAGGATATGTATCACCCCCTTATCTACTAGTATAGAAGTTGATGGAGATATTTCTAGGCATTCTTGTTTTTTATTTGATGATAGTGGTAATATGATAAATTCTCAAAGAGGTTCTGGAAATGGATCTTACGGAGAACTTTATTATAATGCATTAACAAACCGCAATACAAAATCACTTACTTTCTTGCCTTTTGACTATAAAGAAGATTATGTACCAAATCCAAGATTTTATAATATGGATAAACTTCCACTTGAACTACCTCAAGGAGAGCTAGGGAAATTAATAGTGAACAAACTAGAATGGGATAATGATGTTTTAAAAGTTTACTATTCTGCTGAAGGGAAAATACCTATTGAGCAATCAGGAGGATTACTTTTATTAGATGAAGAAAATAATAAAAGTATAATCAGTGAAAATAGATATAATACTAACATAAATCCATCAAATCAGCATGACTTTATAATGTATTTTAAAGGTGTATCTAAGGATAAAAAATACAAAATAGGTACATCAAATCTAGAAGACTTTTATAAATTATACGATAACTCTAAGTTTACCATAAAATTAAAATAATCAATGTATTGAAACAAGGCGCACTAACAAGTAATGCGCCTTGTTTCCGATAACTAAGCTAAGCAAAATGTAACACAACATAATATTGTTTAAAATAATCATTTAAAAGTCGACCATACTTAGTATAATATACCATAAATTAGCAAATTTAAAATACTTTCCTTGAATTTGTCTTTTTATATAAGATTGCAGCTATTAATCCAGTAATAAGTATTGCTGCTATAGTGTATCTTGACATAAATCCCATCCAACCATGGTTATTATCATCAAAGAGTATGCAAAATAAACCGCAAGTTTCTAGAAAAACTAATACTATAAAAAATATAGGTAATTTTCTTTCTGAATAAATTATACCTAAAAATGCTATAGCAAATACTATCCATGATACAAAGTATACTATATAGCTATAATACTCAAATTTACTCCAAATGGTCTTATTATACAAATTTCCATACTCATCCATTGCTTTATCATCTAGTATGTCCTGACTTCTTGTATACTTGAAAACAATACTATATTTTAAAGTTTTTTCATTCTTAGCATAAACAAAGTATGTTTCAAAACCAGAATCCCTTTCTGATATTGGAATTTCATTTTCTTTATTATATAAAAATAATTCTTTATGATCCTTCCTTACAGAACAATAATAAATACCATTATTGTTTTGAGAATTATATTTATCAAGTTTTTCAGTTATTTTTTTTTCAGTGTCTTTACTAAAGTTATCTTCGTTTTTTAAAATATCCGCTAGCCCATCCTTAACTATGTAGGAAGACTGTTTATAGTATTGGGTACCAAAACCGTCTTTTAAAAAAGTAATCCTATTTTTATTATATATTAAACTTAGTGCAGCACCAATTAAATAAATAACTATAGCACATAAAAACAAATACTTCCAAAACTTTTTCTGTTTTGAAATAATCAATGATAATTCAGCATCTACTTCCTTTACTGGTCCAAACTCTTTTATAGCAATATCAATACTATCATCTTCATTTAATCCCTTATTCTGGAGCTCTTTTGTTCGCTCATTCAAGTGAGTTTTCATTTCTTCTTTTAATATCTTAACATCTTTATCTTTATTATTAAAGCTTTTATAAATTTGCCTAATGTAGTTATTAATTCTGTCCATGACCTTCCCCTCCCAAACTTAATTTGAATCAACTCTTTACTCATCAGTATCTAAAACGAAACGGTTCATTATCTTTTGTAATGCCTTCCATTCTTTTGTCTTTTGTTTAAAAATCTCTTTTCCTTCTTCCAAAATTTTATAGTAACGCCTCCTTCCCCCGCCAGTATTTTTTTCATCATTCCAGTAGCCTTCAATGTAATTTTTCTTTTCTAATCTTTTTAAACATACATATAGTGTAGTTTCTTTCATTTGAAATTCATCATTAGACTTTTCTCTAATTCTCTTTGATATTTCATAACCGTACATATCATTTTCATACAGAACTGACAGTATCAGTGTGTCTATATACCCTTTTAAAACTTCCTTTTCAAATTCCATTTTGCACCTCCTCTTTATAATAAGGATTACTTCATATAATGTAGTACATTTTTATATTATCACAAACTACTGTATAATGTAAAGTAGTTTGTGATAATATTTCCATATTCCATTTAACGTACCCCGAATTTTAAAGCTTTTCGCTCTTTCAAAAATATCCAGTTTAAAAAAATATTTTCTATTTTTATCTTCTAAATAATAGGATTTCTCTAACGATGTTTTACGTATATATTTTTCGATATGGTCATATACATCCTTTACTTCTTTATAATTAAAAATCTATTTATCATAAATTTGTAATACACAAACATAATTATTTGATTTGCGAACATAAAAACACCGTAAAATTTTTTTTGATATGCTCCCTTTAAAGTAGACAGATTAAAAAATAAAAAATCTGTTACTAGAAAGGGGGCATTTTTGTGTCTAGAAGAACTAAATATACGGTAGAGGAAAAATACAAGATTCTAATGGAATATAG